>NZ_LOVM01000028.1:0-598 GCF_001523445.1 Burkholderia sp. ABCPW 11
CGTATCGGAAGGTGCGGCTGGATCACCTCCTTTCCAGAGCTTCTCGCACAAGTTGAGCGCTCACGCTTATCGGCTGTAAATTTAAAGACAGACTCAGGGGTCTGTAGCTCAGTCGGTTAGAGCACCGTCTTGATAAGGCGGGGGTCGTTGGTTCGAATCCAACCAGACCCACCATTTGTCTGGCGGTAGGTACACCTGAGGCATCTGTACTCATGGGGGCATAGCTCAGCTGGGAGAGCACCTGCTTTGCAAGCAGGGGGTCGTCGGTTCGATCCCGTCTGCCTCCACCAATCTTCAATGACAAGCGTTCGACTTCGTCGAACCTTTGTCATTGGCGATTGAGCCAGTCAGAGGATATCAACAGATATCGGCTGTCGTTCTTTAACAATCTGGAAGAAGTAAGTAATTTGGATAGTGGAAGCGTCTTTGAGATGGACGTGGAAACTATCCGGGTTGTGATTGTATCGATGTATCTCAAGATGATTCGAACTTCATGTTCGGCTCAATTGGAATACGGCACAACGCGAGAACTCAACCTGTAGCGACTGTAGCGTCGAAAGATGAGACAGACTCGTTATAGGGTCAAGCGAACAAGTGC
>NZ_LOVM01000029.1:0-79573 GCF_001523445.1 Burkholderia sp. ABCPW 11
GGTGTGTAAGCGCAGTAATGCGTTCAGCTAACCGATACTAATTGCCCGTAAGGCTTGATCCTATAACAAGTCTGTCTCGATGCCCGTTAGCGCTTTAGCGCTTACGGACATCGAGCGTCGAGTGCAAGGCACTCGACGTACGACGGTTGAAGTACCGCATACGTGTGAGATACAGCTCACAACCCAAAATTACTGCTTCTTCCAAGATTGGTTGCGCTGCGAAGCAACGCAACAACCCTCTTTGCCTGATGACCATAGCGAGTCGGTCCCACCCCTTCCCATCCCGAACAGGACCGTGAAACGACTCTACGCCGATGATAGTGCGGATTCCCGTGTGAAAGTAGGTAATCGTCAGGCTCCCCTCAAGACAGAAACCCCCGCCCGATCAGGCGGGGGTTTTTGCATTTGTGCGACGGAAATCACTACCGCATCAATCGCAACATCAAATCCCCTCAATCGCCCCTATCTCCAGCGATTCAAGCGATTATTGATCGCATCTTCGATCAAGATCGCAACTTCCCTCCGCTAGTCGTACCGTCCGTCTTCGGACCGTCCGGCCAATACTGCCCGTCCGGCCACGGTGTTGTGATGGTCGACGATAGGCGATGTTGATCAACGATGATCAGTAAATGCTGCTTTCTGACGAAAAAAATCCCACTTTGTCTGGCCGCTCTTCGATGCACCGCGTCCCGGGCATCACGCAGCGAACGCAGCGCAAAATCGTCACAAGAAATCTATGCGCATAAAGTTCGTTCACGGGACATGCTCGGCAGAGCGAGGAGCAACTCCTTCGGGGTAATATCGCCGTTCGTCCCGATCTCACGGTGCTTGTCTGCATCCGCCGGCGGTCGGCGTCTTCTTTTGCATTCCGTCTCCTGCATCGTTCATGACTGACAGCCCCGCCCAAAGTGGTCGGACGACCGACTTCTTGCCATATCTCGTCGCCGCGACGTTCTTCATGGAGTATCTCGACACGACCGTGATCGCGACCGCGCTGCCGCAAATGGCCAGCTCGTTCGGCGTTGGGCCGAACGCACTGAGCCTCGGGATGACGGCTTACATGTTGGCGCTGGCGGTGTTCATTCCGATCAGCGGTTGGATCGCGGATCGCTATGGCTCGCGGACAGTCTTCGCGAGCGCGATTGTCGTCTTTACCGGCGCGTCGGTGCTGTGCGGGCTATCCGAAGGCGTGATGTCGTTCACGGCTGCCCGGCTGCTACAGGGCGTCGGAGGGGCGATGATGGTGCCGGTCGGGCGAATGATCGTCGTGCGGAGTACCGAGAAGGCGAGGCTGATGCGTGCGATCGCGACGATCACGTGGCCGGGCATCGTCGCGCCCGTCGTCGGGCCGCCGGTCGGTGGCTTCATCACGACCTATGCATCGTGGCGATGGATCTTCCTGTTGAACGTCCCGTTCGGCGTTGCTGCGCTCGTTTGTACCTGGCTGATCGTCCGGAATACGCGGGCCGACGAGCAACGGCCGCTCGACTGGGTCGGTTTCGTGCTGGCCGGCGGCGCATTGACCTGCCTGCTGATCGGCACCGAAGCAGCCGGCCAGCAGGATGTCGACTTCACGCGCGCGGGCGTCCTGGTGGGGGCAAGCGTGCTGTTCGGCATCGCCGCATGGTTGCATGCGCGACGCTGCGCACATCCGCTGCTCGATTTCACGACGCTGAAAGTGCCGACGTTCTCGGTGACGGTGATCACCGGCTCGATCACGCGGATGGCGATCAACGCCGTCCCATACCTGCTGCCGCTGCTGTTCCAGATCGGCTTCGGGCTGTCGCCGTTCCAGTCGGGGCTGTTGTTGCTCGCCAGCGCGCTCGGCAATCTCGGGATGAAGGCAGGCACATCGTGGATCCTCGACCGTTACGGCTTTCGGCGCGTTGCGCTCGTCGACGTGACGATCGTCGGCATCTTCACGATCGCATGCGGCTGGCTGACCGCGTCGACACCGCTGGCGATCACGCTGTTCGTCGTATTCGTCTACGGACTCACGCGGTCGA
The DNA here is from genome assembly GCF_001523445.1 of Burkholderia sp. ABCPW 11. Taxonomy (NCBI): domain Bacteria; kingdom Pseudomonadati; phylum Pseudomonadota; class Betaproteobacteria; order Burkholderiales; family Burkholderiaceae; genus Burkholderia; species Burkholderia sp. ABCPW 11. The sequence continues at coordinate 2,007 of NZ_LOVM01000029.1, forward strand.
TGCAGTTCACGACGCTCGCGACGCTGGCTTATGCGGATATCCCGGCTCAGCAGACGAGCGCGGCCAGCACGCTGTGGAGCGCCGCGCAGCAGATGACGATCGGGATGGGGATCGCGTTCGGTGCATTGTCGCTGCGGCTCGCGGCATGGGGGCGCGGCGATGGGGCCGGCATGCACTACGTGCTCGACGATTTCCGCTGGGCGTTCGTTGCGGCGGGCGTGCTCGCGCTGCTGACGTTGCCGGGCTACGCCCGGCTGGCTTCCGATGCCGGCGATCGGCTGCGGGCCAACGTGGCGCGCGGATAGGCCGGACTGCAAATCGTATTGGCGGGGAGACGGGGGAGGGCGCGTATTTTTCGGCGTTCACCGGAAGCGCTGATGCGTGGCGGCCGCGTTCGCTCGACGGTCGGCGCAACCGGTCTTCCGTCACTCGGGCGAGTCGGCCTTCCGGCCGGCCATGCTTGGTCGGTTCGTGTTCCGAACGACGACGTGCGATGCAGGGACGAGCGTGAATGCGATGCGCAATGAGCGGCGCGGCAGCAGCGCAGCTGTTTCGATTCTCTCTACTGCGCGTCATGAAAGATGATGCCGACCGTGTGGCGGTGGCCGCTTCGAATCCGGCTGACGCCATGACGCAGGTTGACGCGGTAGACGCCGCGGGTTCCCTGCACAGGCCGGCCGTGTACCGCGAAGATCACTGCATCACCTTGCGTCAGCGGCACCACTTCCGCACGCGACTGCATGCGTGGTCGCTGTTCCGTCAACACGAACTCCCCGCCACTGAAATCGCGGCCTGGCGCCGACAGCAGGATCGCGACCTGCAGCGGAAACACGTGGTCGCCATACAGGTCCTGGTGGAGGCAGTTGTAATCGTCGGCGCCGTATTGCAGGATCAGCGGCGTCGGTCGCGTCTGCCCCGCCGCGTGGCAGCGATCGAGGAACGTCGCATGGTCTTTCGGATAACGGACGTCGATTCCGAGCGCCTGGTTCCAGCGATTCGCGACCGGCGCGAGATGCGGATAGATCGTCGCGCGCAGTTCGGCGATGACGGCTGGCAGCGGATACGCGAAATACTTGTACTCGCCGCGGCCAAAGCCGTGCCGCGCCATCACGACACGTGAACGATAGAGTGCATCGCGCGGATAGAGCGACGCGAGTGCATCGCACTCACTCGCCGACATCAGGCCCGGTACGCGCGCGCATCCGTAGCGATCGAGTTCCGCCTCGACGCCCGGCCAGTCGAGGGTGCCGACGCGTTGTGCGATGTCCAGCGGTTCGACGGCAGGTTGCAGATCGGCAATGTTCACGGGCATACCTCGGGGTATCGGCAGTGTGGCGCCGTGCGATCGCGCACGGTCGAATTCACGAAAGTTGACGAACCCAGTCTAGCGGTGTCCGTGTGCCGGTACGCTCCAGATCTTGCGCTTTAATTCGGATGGGAAAACGTTGTAGGCACGGCATCGACACACTAAATGCAGTGACGTGACGTGACGTGACGTGACGTGACGTGACGTGACGTGACGGAGAGGCGGAGAGGCGGAGAGGCGGAGAGGCGGAGAGGCGGAGAGGCGGAGAGGCGGAGAGGCGGAGAGGCGGAGAAGCGGAGAAGCGACAGATCCGACCTGCCGCGGCGGATGGCCGGCTATCGCTCGCCACCCGCCGCATCGCCGATCAAGCCAGCGACCGGAACAACCAGTAAAGCCCTGCCGCCAGCGCGATCGATGCCGGCAGCGTCAGCACCCAAGCGAGGACGAGGCTGCGCACCGTGCTCCATTGCAGCCCGGAGCCGTTTGCTGCCATCGTGCCCGCGACGCCCGACGACAGCACGTGTGTCGTCGACACGGGCAGCCCGTACATGTCGGCGGCGCCGATCGTCAGCATTGCGACGAGTTCGGCCGATGCCCCCTGTCCGTACGTCAAATGCTGCTTGCCGATTTTTTCGCCGACGGTCACGACGATCCGCTTCCAGCCGACCATCGTGCCGAGACCCAGCGCGATCGCGACAGCGACCTTCACCCACGTCGGAATGAACTTGGTCGCGTGGTCGAGCTGTTTGCGATAGTTGTCGATCGCGAGCTTGTCGTCGGTGGCGAATGCGGGCTGGCCCGATTTCTCGATCAGGCGAATGGCTTCGGATACTAGATACATCGTGTTGCGCACGTTGTCGACGTCGCGCTGCGGCACGGCCGCCATCGAGCCCGACGCGCCGACGGCGGTCGCGAGCGACGTGGACAACTGCGCCACGGCCGGCAGCACGGCGGGCGTCAGTTCACGATGCTGCACGTAGTGTTCGACATCGGCGCGCGGATTCGAGGAAGGCGCGACGCCGTTCGTGTACTTCCCGAACGTCGCAGCCGCCTGGTTCGCGACCGCCACGAAGGTCTGCGATTCGGCGGGCGTGACGGCCTTGTTCAGTGCATACGCGGTTGGCACCGTGCCGATCAGGATCAGCATGATGAGGCCCATCCCTTTCTGTCCGTCGTTCGACCCGTGTGCGAACGACACGCCGGTGCAGGTGAGGATCAGCAGGCAACGAATCCAGAACGGCGGCGGCTGGTCCTTCGGCGGTTCCTTGTACAGCTCGGGAATCCGCACGACGGCCTTCAGCAGGAGCAGCAACAGCGACGCACACAGGAAGCCGACGATGGGCGAGAGCAGCAGCGACTTGCCGACGCCGAGCGCCTGGCCCCAGTCGACGCCGCTCGTGCCGGACGGCCCGTGCATCAACTGGTTCATCAGTCCGACGCCGATGATCGACCCGATCAGCGTATGCGAGCTCGACGACGGCAACCCGAAATACCAGGTCGCGAGGTTCCAGACGATCGCGGCGATCAGCAGCGCGAACACCATCGCGAAGCCCGAGCCGCTGCCGACCTGCAGGATCAGCTCGACCGGCAGCAACTGAAGGATGCCGAACGCGACGGCTCCGCTCGAGACCATCACGCCGAGGAAGTTCCACATGCCCGACCAGATCACCGCGACGTTCGGCGTGAGCGAGTGCGTATAGATCACGGTCGCGACCGCATTCGCGGTGTCGTGGAAGCCGTTGACGAACTCGAAGCCGAGGGCGATCAGCAGTGCTGCGCCGAGCAGCAGGTACGGGAACATCGACCCTTCGCGGACCGGCGACAGATCGTCGACCAGGTGCGTGGCGATATAGACGGCGCCAAGCACGAGCACCAGCAGGAAGACGGTATAGCCGATCTGCCGGGTGCGCGCGACGGAGGCCGAATTGTTCGGGGCGGACGAAGCAGGTTGATTCATGACGACATCTCGTAAGGGAACCTCGTTCGATCCTAGCTGCGGCTAGCAGTCAGTTTGATGACAGTCGGGATGACGAACGGTGTGTCTTACGGGATGTAAGGCGAGCGGCGGCATGCGAAGCGTCGGGGGCGCATCGTCCGCTCACATAGTGAACACGTCAGCGGCTTACGCGCCGGTGTCGCGCGGGTCATCGTCCGCCGTGGCCAAGGTCCAGCCGGCCGGTGACGCGACGAACGTCGTGCACGACAGCGGCGCGACGTCGAGGCGTGTGGCCGCCCCGGTACCCATCCGCAGCACATGCGCGATGGCTGCGCGGACGATCGGCGCATGCGTGATCGCGACGACGTCGCGATCGGGCGGCAGTGCGCTCAACCATGTGCCGACGCGATGCGCGGCGGCGTCGAACGATTCGCCGCGATGCGGCGACGCGGACGGCGTGCCGATCCACGCCGCCAGTTCGTCAGGCACGTCGCGCGCGAGATCGTGCAGCCGCTTGCCGCACCAATCGCCGTAATCGATGTCGCGCAGCGCATCGTCGATATCGGCCTGCAGTCCGAGTGCGTCGGCGGTCTGCCTTGCGCAGCGCGCCGGACTGCACAGCACGAGCGAGCCGGCACCGCCCGTCCAGCGGCCGCGCAGCGCAGTGGCTTCGGCCAGCCCGTGCGCGTCGAGCGGATCGTCGTCGGGAAACGTGCCGGCGCGCATTGCGCGGGTCGAGGCGTGTGCGATCAGGCGCAGCGAGGCATGCATGGTCATGTCGGTTGTCGGACGATCGGGAGTGGTGCGCACTTGCCGGATGTCATCGCTTCAATACGCGAACGTTCGCGCGTACAATTCGCCCGATACGAAGCGCGGAAGCCGGTGCAATTCCGGCGCGGTCGCGCCACTGTAACCGGGGAATCGACGATCCCGGAAGCCAGACCTGCCTTCGTACCCATCCATCATTTGTCGGGGCGCGATTCCCCTGAGGTGCATCCATGAGCGAAGCAGTGCTGAAGCCGGCGGTCGTGCCGGCGCCCATTCCCGTCCGTGAACTGTTGCCGTGGGCCGTGTTCGTCGGCCTGATCCTGCTGCTCGCACTCTATTTCGTCGGTGCGGAACAGGGCGCGACGTCGCTCGTGCCGGGCATGTACGTTCACGAATTCGTCCACGACGGCCGCCATCTGCTCGGCTTTCCCTGCCACTGACGCGGAGTAAAAAGATGGTCGGAAAGCTGCTCATGCGCGGGATGCTCGCAGGCATCGCCGCGGGCCTCCTCACGTTCGGTTTCGCGAAAATGGTCGGCGAACCGCAAGTCGATCAGGCGATCTCCCTAGAGGAAAAAACCGCCGCCGCTCAAGGCGAGGCGCCGGAACCCGAGCTGGTCAGCCGTCACACGCAGGCCGGCCTCGGGTTGCTGACGGGTGTCGTGACCTACGGCGCGGCATTCGGCGGGCTGTTTTCGCTGGTCTTCGCGTATGCATACGGACGAGGCAGTCGCCTGCCGGCACGGCCGCTGGCCGCGTGGCTCGCGCTGGCGGCGTTCGTCGCGCTCGTGATCGTGCCGAACCTCAAGTACCCGGCCAACCCGCCGTCGGTCGGCGACCCCGACACGATCGGCTATCGCACCGGCCTGTTCTTCCTGATGATCGCGATCTCGGTCGCGACGATGGTGTTCTCGGTCGGCGTGCGCCGCCATCTGCTGGCGAAGCTTGGCCAGTGGAACGCGTCGATCGTCGCGGGGCTCGTGTTCGTCGCGATCATCGCGGCCGTGCAGATCGGGCTGCCGTCGGTCAGCGAACTGCCGGCCGATTTCCCTGCGGCCTTGCTGTGGAAATTCCGCGTGGCGGCCATCGGCATGCAGGTGATCATGTGGACGACGATCGGCTTGCTGTTCGGCGCGTGGGTCGAGCGCGGCGAACGCGCGGGCATGCGCGCCGCCTGACGCGGGGACAACCGGACGCGCCTAGCGCAGCATGCGCGGCGCGCTCCACGTCGATTCGCGCGCCAGTGCGACGAATGCGGCCAGATAGTCGATCGATGCGTCCGCTTCGCGGATGCCGAGGAAGATCTGCTTCGCGATGCCCTGCTTGCCGAGCTTGAGCGGCACGACCGGCATCCGGTCCGCGTACTCGTCGGCGAGCCATCGCGGCAGCGCGGCCACGCCGCGCCCGCTCGCGACCATCTGCAACATGATGTCGGTCGTCTCGATCGACTTGTGCCGCCGCGGCACGATGCCGGCCGGCGTCAGAAACTGGTTGTAGATGTCGAGCCGGTCGGTTTCGACCGGGTACGTGATCAGGATCTCGTCCGTCAGTTGCTCGGGGCTCACGTAGTCGACATTCGCGAACCGGTGCGAATCCGCGACCACCAGCACCTGTTCGTAGTCGAACACGGGATCGAAGCGCAGCCCCGGCTTGTTCAGCGGATCGGGCGTCACGAGCACGTCGATGTCGTAACCGAACAGCGCGCCGATGCCGCCGAACTGGAAGCGCTGCTTCACGTCCACGTCGACGTCGGGCCAGCACGACAGGTACGGCGATACGACCTTCAGCAGCCACTGGTAGCACGGGTGGCACTCCATCCCGATGCGCAGCGTGCCGCGCTCGCCCTTCGCGTACTGCTTCATCCGTTCCTCGGCGAGTTCGAACTGCGGCAGCAGCCGGTTTGCCAGCTTCAACAGATACTGCCCGCCCTGCGTGAGCCGCAGGCCGCGGCCTTCCCGGTCCCAGATCGGCGTGCCGAGCTGCTGCTCGATTTTCCTGACGGTATGGCTGAGCGCCGATTGCGTGAGGTGCAGCGCATTGGCCGCCGCGGTCAGCGAGCCCTGGCGCTCGACTTCGCGAATGACGACGAGATGGAATCGTTCCAGCATGGATCGCGCTCATGCAGCCAATGCATGAGAAATATTAATGGATGAATGAAATAATGCCATTTTATTTCATGGTTTGAAATCCCTATGATGGCTGCCGGATCTTCACCTTTTCTCTGGACGGCAGCTTCATGGTCACGACACACAACCTCGGTTTTCCGCGCATCGGCGCGAAGCGCGAACTCAAGTTCGGTCTCGAACGCTACTGGAACGGCGAATCGTCGCGCGACGAACTGACGGCACTCGGCGCCGAACTGCGCAGGCGTCACTGGCACGATCAGCGCGATCTCGATCTCGCGCCGATCGGCGACTTCGCGTTCTACGACCAAGTGCTCGACATGAGCTTCACGCTCGGCAACTTGCCGAAACGCGTGCAGGATTTCCACGGCGATGCGCTCGACAACTATTTCCGCGTCGCGCGCGGCCGTTCGGCGCGGTCGGCTCAGGAGCACGCCGCGTGCTGCGGCGGTGTCGCGGCCGGCGAAATGACGAAGTGGTTCGACACGAACTACCACTACATCGTGCCGGAGTTCCATGCGGACACGAACTTCTCGCTCGATCCGTCGCGTCTGCTGCAGCAACTGGCCGAAGCGAACGCGCAGGGCGTGCACGCGAAGCCGGTGATTCTCGGCCCGGTCACGTACTTGTGGCTCGGCAAGGCGAAGGACGATTCCGATCGTCTCGCGCTGTTGCCGAAGCTGCTGCCGGTGTACGGTGCGCTGATCGACACGCTGACCGCGCAAGGCGTCGAATGGGTGCAGATCGACGAGCCGATTCTCGTCACCGAGCTCGATGCCGAATGGCGCCACGCGTTCCGTACCGCGTACGCGGCGCTGGAAACTCGCCGCATCAAGCTGCTGCTCGCCACGTACTTCGGACAGCTCCAGGACAACCTGACGCTCGCGGCGTCGCTGCCGGTCGACGGCTTGCATATCGACGCGATCAATGCACGCGACGAAGTCGACGCGCTGGTGCGTGAACTGCCGGCCGATCGCGTGCTGTCGGTCGGCGCGATCAACGGCCGCAACATCTGGAAGACGGACCTGAACGCGACGCTGGATTGGCTCGAGCCGCTCGCGAAGCAACTGGGCGACCGGCTGTGGCTCGCGCCGTCGTGCTCGCTGCTGCACGTGCCGGTCGATCTCGCGAGCGAGGAGAGGCTCGACGCGGAAATCCGCTCGTGGCTCGCGTTCGCGCTGCAGAAGCTCGACGAGCTGAAGGTGCTCGCGACCGCACTGAACGAAGGTCGCGACAAGGTGGTCGACGCGCTCGTCGCGAATGCCGCCGCGATCGATTCGCGCCGCCGCTCGCCGCGCGTGAACAACCCGGCGGTGAAGGCTGCGATCGCCCGCATCGACGCGCAGCTCGGCAACCGCGCGAGCCCCTATACGCAGCGTGTTTCGAAGCAGTCGGCGCGCCTGAACCTGCCGGCGTTCCCGACGACGACGATCGGCTCGTTCCCGCAGACCGCCGAAATCCGCCAGGCGCGCAGCCGGTTCAAGGCCGGCGCGCTGGACGAAGCAGGCTATCGCACGGCGATGCGGGCCGAGATCGAGCGCAGTGTCCGCGAACAGGAGTCGCTCGAACTCGACGTGCTCGTGCATGGCGAAGCCGAGCGCAACGACATGGTCGAATACTTCGGCGAACAACTCGACGGCTACGCATTCAGCCAGTTCGGCTGGGTGCAGTCGTACGGTTCGCGCTGCGTGAAGCCGCCGATCCTGTTCGGCGACATCAGCCGCCCGAAGGCGATGACGGTCGAATGGATCGCCTATGCGCAGTCGCTGACGGACAAGCCGATGAAGGGCATGCTCACGGGCCCCGTGACGATCCTGAACTGGTCGTTCGTGCGCGACGACCAGCCGCGCTCGGTATCGTGCTACCAGCTTGCGCTGGCGATCCGCGATGAAGTGCTCGATCTCGAGAAGGCCGGCGTGCGCGTGATCCAGATCGACGAAGCGGCGCTGCGCGAAGGGCTGCCGCTGCGCCGCGCGCAATGGAACGAATACCTGCGGTGGGCGGTCGAGTCGTTCCGCATCGCCGCGAACGGCGTGCAGGACGATACGCAGATCCACACGCACATGTGCTATTCGGAGTTCAACGACATCATCGCGTCGATCGCCGACATGGACGCGGACGTGATCACGATCGAGACGTCGCGCTCGGACATGGAGCTGCTCGATGCGTTCGACGACTTCAAGTATCCGAACGAGATCGGGCCGGGCGTGTACGACATCCATTCGCCGAACATCCCGACGCAGGATCACATCGTCGGGCTGATGAGGAAGGCGGCCGAGCGGATTCCGGCGGAACGCCTGTGGGTGAACCCGGATTGCGGGCTGAAGACGCGCCAATGGGCGGAAGTGATTCCGGCGCTGACGAACATGGTCGCCGCCGCGAAGACGCTGCGCAATCAGATGCGCTAACCACGCAGCGGGCGCTGGGCGGCGCCGTCGCGATCGACGATCGGACGGAAAAAAATCGGCCCGCGGAAGAAGCGGGCCGATTTTCGTCACGCATGCATTTGCGTACCGCGTCGCGCTACGCGGTGCGTGTGCCGCGCGGCAGCGCGTCGTTCGTCTTGCCGGGCGCACCCGCATCGTCGATGCCGACGCGGCGCGCGATCAGCCACACGCACAGCGACGACAGTGCGGCGGCGCTCGTGTACTGGATCGCGAGCGGCCACCATTGCGGGGCCGTGTTCTGCGCGATCAGCGTCGCGACGAGCGGCGTGAGGCCGCCGGCGAGCGCGCCGCACACCTGATAGGCGATCGAGATCGCCGTATAGCGGATCCGCGCGACGAAGATGCCGCTGACGAAGCCCGCCACCACCGAGTAGTAGCCCGATTCCGCGAGCGTCGCGAGGCCGACGCCGACCGTGATCGACACCGGCGTGCCCAGGTGCACGAGCGGCAGCATCACGAACGGGACGATCATCGCCCAGGCGCCTGCGATCAGCAGCACGCGCGTGGTGCCGAAGCGCTGCGCGAGGAACGCGGCCGCAAGCTGTACGACGAACTGCAGTACCGCGACGATCGTCATGCAATGCAGCACCATCGACCGGTCGAGCGACAGGAACTGCGTCGCATAGCTGATCATGAAGATGTTGCTGAAATACACGCCGGCGATCCCGTACACGTTCGCGCCGATCGCGAGCAGCAGCAGCGGCCAGTACTTGAGTGCTTCGCGCAGCGGTTTTTGCGCGATGTTGCCGCTCTGCTTCACTTCCTCGAACTCGGGTGACTCCGACACGCTCGCACGGATCACGAAGCCAACGATCAGGAGCACCGAACTCGCGAGGAACGGCACGCGCCAGCCCCAGCTCATCATGTCGTCCTTCGACAGCGTGCTGATCGCGCCGAACGCGAGCATCGACAGGATCAGGCCGCTCGCGCTGCCGAGCTGCGCGAACGACGCGAAGAACGTACGCTTGCCTTCGGGCGCATGCTCGCCGGCCAGCAGCACCGCGCCGCCCCATTCGCCGCCGACCGCGATCCCTTGCAGCACGCGCATCAGCACGAGCAGGATCGGGGCGATCACGCCGGCTTGCGCATGGGTCGGCAGCAGGCCGATCGCGACCGTCGACACGGCCATCAGCATCAGCGTCGCGAGCAGCGAACGCTTGCGGCCGAAGCGGTCGCCGAGGTAGCCGAACATCACGCCGCCAAGTGGCCGCGCGAAGAAGCCGACTGCGAACGAGCCGAACGACGCGAGCAGGCTGATGAAGCGGTTTTCGCCGGGAAAGAACAGCGGCCCGAACACGATGGCGGCGGCGGTCGCGTAACTGTAGAAGTCATACCACTCGATCGTGGTGCCGACGAACGAAGCGAGCGCCGCCCGCTTCGGTTGTTTGACGGAAGTCCCCATCTTGATGCGTGCTCCTCTGGAATCCTCTGATTTGGAATAGTGGCGGTGCGGGGATCAGTCGCGGTACGCGACGCCCGGCAGCACGCACAGCAGCTCGTACGCGAGGTTCGCACCGAGCAGGGCCGTAGTGCCGAACGGGTCGTACGGCGGCGCGACTTCGACGAGATCGCACCCGACGATGTTCAGCCCCTTCGCGCCGCGGATGATCTCGAGCGCCTGCGGCACCGTGAGGCCCGCGATTTCCGGCGTGCCGGTGCCCGGCGCGTAGGCCGGATCGATGCCATCGATGTCGAAGCTGATGTAGACGGGCGTATCGCCGACGCGCGCGCGCACTTCCTCCATCAGCGGCGCGAGCGACTTGTTCCAGCATTCCTCGGCCTGGACGACGCGGAAGCCCTGCTCGCGGCACCAGTCGAAATCCTCGGCCGCGTAGCCGGTGCCGCGCAGGCCGATCTGCGTGACCTTGTCGCCGTGCAGCAGGCCTTCCTCGACCGCGCGACGGAACGGCGTGCCGTGCGCGATCTTTTCGCCCATCATCGTATCGTTCACGTCGGCGTGTGCATCGACGTGGATCAATGCAACCTTGCCGTGCTTGCGGTGGATCGCGCGCAGGATCGGCAGCGCGATCGTATGGTCGCCGCCGAGCGTGATCGGCTTGCAGTCGTGCTCGAGAATCGCGTCGTACGCGGCCTCGATGCGGGCGATCGAATCGTGCAGGTTGTACGGATTGATCGCGACGTCGCCGATGTCGGCGACCTGCAGCGAATCGAAGGGGGCGGCGCGCGTGGCCATGTTGTACGGGCGCAGCAGCACGGATTCGGTGCGGATCTGGCGCGGGCCGAAGCGCGCGCCCGTGCGGTTGGACGTGCCGAGATCGAACGGCACGCCGACGAAACACGCGTCGAGGCCTTCGGCGCTGGCCACGTGCGGCAGGCGCATCATCGTCGCGATGCCGCCGCAACGCGGCATTTCATTGCCGCCGAGCGGCTGGAAATGGGTGTGGTCGTTCATGGGGTGTCTCTTCCGGGGTGGGGTTGCCGTATCATGCGACGCGGTCTGGCGCACAGTTTTACGCGCTCCGTCGGGAAAGAAGAATGCGAAGATATCGACGTAAACATCGATCGTCGTCGATGTATGGAAGGGGATGAACGTGCTGGGGAATCTGTCGACCCTCGATCTGCGGTTGATCCGCGTGTTTCTCGCGGTCACGGACGCGGGCGGCGTGTCGGCCGCGCAGGCCGTGCTGAACGTCGGCCAGTCCACGATCAGCGCGCAGTTGTCGTCGCTCGAGACGCGGCTCGGCTATCGGCTCTGCGAACGTGGCCGCAGCGGCTTCCGGCTCACGCCGAAGGGCGAGCGGTTCCACGCGATGAGCCGCAAGCTGCTGGCGGCGCTCGACGAATTCGGGATGGCCGCGCGGCATATGGACCGCCAGTTGGTCGGCACGCTGAACATCGGCCTGATCGGCCATACGCCGGTGAGCCAGAATGCGCGGATCGCCGAGGCGATCGCCGCGTTCCGTACCCGCGACGAGGCCGTGCGCTTTTCGATATCGGTGCGTGCGCCCGGCGATCTCGAGGAGAAGCTGCTGAGTGACGAGATCCAGATCGCGGTCGGCTACTTCTGGCATCGCGTGCCGTCGCTGCACTACACGCCGCTGTTCGTCGAGCGTCAGGTCGCGTATTGCGGCCGCGGCCATCCGCTGTTCGACGGCGCGGGCGCGCTGACGCCGGCCGACGTCGCCGGCTTCGAATGGGCGTGGCGCTCGTATCCGCTGCCCGAGGCGCAACTGTCGACGACGCCCGACCGCGTGACCGCGACCGCCGACAACATGGAAGCCGTCGCGCTGCTGATCCTGTCCGGCCACCATCTCGGTTACCTGCCGCAGCATTTCGCGGCGCCGTACGTCGCGCAGGGGCTGCTCGCGCCGCTCAATCCGGAGCAACTGCGCTACGACGTGACGTTCCACATGGTCGTCGCGCGCAACGGCCGCGGGAATCCGCTCGTGGAGGCGTTTCTCGAGGATCTCGAGCGCGCGCATCAGTCATCCGACTTCGCATGACGGCGGGGCCGCCAACAATGTGAACGAGCGTTGCACCGGGGCAGATTGCCGCTCCGGCGCGCATCACGGCACGGGCAACCCCGCGTCGTGCTTCACCTCGCGCAGCGACAGCGCCGATTCGATCGACGTCACGCCCGGCAACATCCGCAGCGAATCGCGCAGGAACGTGCCGTAGTCGTCCAGGTCGCGCGCGACCACCTGCAGCAGGTAGTCGGCCGTGCCCGCGACGTTGTGGCAGGCCAGGATCCGCTCGATGCCGAGCACTTCCCGTTCGAACCGGTCGGCGACCTTGCGGTCGTGCGTCGCGAACCGCACGAGCACGAACGCGACCACGCCGAAGCCGAGCGCCTGGCGCGACAGCTGCGCGCGGTAGCGTTCGATGTAGCCGTCGGTTTCGAGGCGTTTCAGGCGACGAGCGCAAGGCGTCTCGGACAGCCCGACGGATTCGGCGAGCCGCGCGATCGGCAGGCGGCCGTCGCGTTGCACCGCAGCGAGGATCGCGCGGTCGGTTTTATCGAGGTCGATCATGTTGGCGGAATCCTTATTTCGATCTCGGAATTGTGGCGGATTCCCCTACGAATCGCCAATTATTCGCCAAAGATGGCCAATAATCCCTCGTCCTTCAACGGCAACATATCGTCATTGGAGGACGGGGCAGACCATGATTTCCACGCATTTGCTGTTGATTTATCTTGCCGCGCTGGCGGCCATTTATGCGGTGCCGGGGCCCGACATGGCGCTCGTGCTGCAGACCAGCATCGGCCGCGGCGTGCGGCCGGGGATGGCGGCGGCGGCCGGCCTGTCGCTCGCGCGCACCGTGCACGTGACACTGTCGGCGTGCGGCGTCGCGGCGCTGATCCGCAGCGCGCCGTGGCTGTACGAGGCGATCCGCTACGGCGGCGCGCTCTATCTCGCGTATGTCGCGATCCAGGTGTTCCGCTCGCCGGTGTTCGCGCTCGGCGACGGCGATGCGGCGGCGGGCGAACTGCGGCAGTCGTTCGTGAAGGGACTGCTGACCAACTTGCTGAACCCGAAGGCGCTGCTGTTCTGCTCGGTGCTGCTGCCGCAGTTCGTGCGGCCCGAGGCCGGGCCGGTCGTCTGGCAGATGTTCGAGCTCGGCGCGCTGCTGGTGGCGGCCGGCGTGTGCTTCGACCTCGCATGCGTGTTCGGCGCGTCGCGCATCGCGGCATGGATGCGGGCGCATCCGCTGGCGCAGACGGTGCAGCGCTGGACCTTTTCCGCGGCGTTGATCGGTTTCGCACTGCGGCTGTCGATGGACTGAGCGTGGCCTTCGCATGGCCACCGCGCGGGTCGACCGACGTGGCGGCGGCCAAGCGACGATCGACGCCGGCCGCGCGCGATGCCGGCTCGCGCTCGTGCGCGTTGCCGCAGAAGGGCGTGCGCGCAAATCGTCTGACTGTTCTAAACTTCCTCTAGCTTCGCGCGATCGCGAACGCGCCGTCGCCAACGCGCCGTCGCCAACGCGTCGGCGCGAACCGACTGACCGAACGGAACCGTCTTCCGCAGGCTATGTCCGATTTCCTGGCTGTTCCGTGCAACGCGGTACCAAGGAGGGTCTGAACATGGCAAGGCATCTTCAAGCCGACCGTGAACCCCGCATCGTCGCCGAGTCCAAGTGTCTCGGCCAGTGCGATCCGGCAGAACGCATCCACGTCACGATCATGTTGCGGCGGCAGGAAGAGGGGCAACTCGATGCATTGGTTCACCAGCTCGCCACCGGCGACGCGCACGCAAAACCGCTGTCGCGCGATGCATTCGCGCAGCGCTTCTCCGCCAATCCCGACGATATCCGCAAGACCGAGGAATTCGCGCATCGTCATCAACTGACGGTCGATCGTGTCGACCCGGTCGAAAGCGTCGTCGTGCTGTCCGGCACGATCCGGCAGTTCGAAACCGCGTTCAGCGTGAAGCTCGAGCGTTTCGAGCATCGGGCGATCGGTCAGTATCGCGGCCGCTCGGGCCCAATCGCGCTGCCCGACGAGCTCGGCGATGCGGTGACGGCCGTGCTCGGCCTCGACAGCCGGCCGCAGGCGCGGCCGCACTTTCGGATCCGGCCGCCGTTCAGGCCGGCGCGCGGCGCGGCGGCCGTCACGTTCACGCCGCTCCAGCTTGCGTCGCTGTACGACTTCCCGGCCGGCGACGGCGCCGGGCAATGCATCGCGATCGTCGAGCTCGGCGGCGGCTATCGCGCGGCCGACATCCAGCAGTATTTCCGCGGGCTCGGGATCGCGACGCCGCCGACGCTCGTCGACGTAAACGTCGGCACCGGCCGCAACGCGCCGACCGGCGAGCCGAACGGCCCGGACGGCGAAGTCGCGCTCGACATCGAAATCGCCGGCGCGATCGCACCGGCCGCGAAGCTTGCGGTGTACTTCGCGCCGAACAGCGACGCGGGCTTCATCCAGGCGGTCAACGCGGCCGTCACCGACAAGACCAACCGGCCTTCCGTGATCTCGATCAGTTGGGGCGGCCCGGAAGCGATCTGGCAGGCGCAGTCGGCACACGCATTCAACCGCGTGCTGCAGGCGGCCGCGGCGCAGGGGATCACCGTCTGTGCGGCGTCGGGCGACAGCGGCTCGGGCGACGGGCTGCAGGATGGCGCCGATCACGTCGATTTCCCCGCGTCGAGCCCGTACGTGCTCGGCTGCGGCGGCACGCAGCTCGACGCGCTGCCCGGGCAGGGCATTCGCAGCGAAGTCACGTGGAACGACGAGGCGTCCGGCGGCGGTGCGGGCGGCGGCGGCGTCAGTTCGCTGTTCGACCTGCCGGCATGGCAGCAGGGGCTCTCGGTTGCGCACGCCGACGGCAGCAGCGCACCGCTCGCGAAGCGCGGCGTGCCGGACGTGGCCGGCGACGCGTCGCCGCAGACGGGCTACGAGGTATCGATTGCCGGCACCCCGGCGGTGATGGGCGGCACGAGCGCGGTCGCGCCGTTGTGGGCCGCGCTGATCGCGCGGATCAACGCGGCGGCCGGCGCATCGGCCGGCTGGATCAATCCGACGCTGTACAAGAACCCGGGCGCGCTGCGCGACATCACGAAAGGATCGAACGGCACGTATGCGGCCGCGTCGGGCTGGGATGCGTGCACGGGCCTCGGCAGCCCGAACGGCGCGCAGCTCGCCGCGATCCTCGCGCGCAAGCCGTCGAGCTGACGCGCCGGCGCACGTCTTTCCGTTCGACGCGGGTGGTCTGCCCGCGTCTTTTTTCACCTCCAGGAGCAGCACGATGGGCATCGATTCCGCATCTTCCGGCGGCGTGTATCCGCTGCATCACGGCGACCACAATTCGCATGGCGTGCCGCCGACCATCAACCCGGTCGCGCTGAGCCACGGCCGCGACCAGCCGTTCTTCGATCCGGTCGCGTACGGCAACGGCCCGGACGACTCGGTGACCGACACGACCGAAGCGGCCGCGATCACGCACCACACGATCCTGATCGACGGAAAGCGCATCGCGTACACGGCGACGGTCGGCCATCTCGTGACGGTCGATCCGAGCAGCTCGCAGCCGGCCGCGAAGATCTTCTACGTCGCGTTCACGGCCGATGGCGCGAAGGAAGAAACGCGGCCCGTGACGTTCTTCTATAACGGCGGGCCCGGTTCGTCGTCGGTGTTCGTGTTGCTCGGCTCGTTCGCGCCGAAGCGCATCAAGACGTCGATGCCGGGTTTCACGCCGCCTGCGCCGTACCAGATCGAAGACAACCCGGACAGCATGATCGACCACAGCGACCTGGTGTTCATCAACCCGGTCGGCACCGGCTATTCGGCGGCCGTCGCGCCGCACAAGAACCGCGATTTCTGGGGCGTCGACCAGGATGCGAATTCGCTGAAGCAGTTCATCAAGCGCTACCTGACGAAGAACAACCGCTGGAATTCGCCGAAATATCTATTCGGCGAATCGTACGGCACTGCGCGCAGTTGCGTGCTCGCGTACAAGCTGCACGAGGATGGCGTCGACCTGAACGGCGTCACGCTGCAATCGTCGATCCTCGATTACCGGCAGGCCGGCAACCCGGTCGGCGCGCTGCCGACCGCCGCGGCCGACGCGTGGTATCACAAGAAACTCGGCATCAAGCCGCCGCCGAGCGATCTCGGCGCGTTCGTCGAGGAAGTCGCGCAGTTCGCGCGCACCGACTACCTAGCCGCGCTGCGCGCGGCGCCGCACGCGAACCCGGCCACCGTGCAGAAACTGTCGCAATACACGGGCATCGATACGGCGACGCTGCAATCGTGGGGGCTCGATATCGCGGGCTACGACACGCGTGGCAACTCGCTGTTCCTGACGACGCTGCTGCATGCGCAGGGGCTCGCGCTCGGTTCGTACGACGGCCGCGTGACGGGGATCTCGTCGGGCATCGCCGGCAAGATCGACCCGAATTCGGGAGGCAACGATCCGACGATGACGGCCGTGACGGGTGTCTATACGGCGATGTGGAACAGTTACCTGAACGAGCAGTTGAAGTTCACGTCGAATTCCGCGTTCACGGACCTGAACGATCAGGCGTTCCAGAACTGGGACTTCAGCCACATCGACCCGACCGGCGCGCAGCAGGGCATCGACGCGAAGGGGAACGTGATCCTCTACACGGCCGGCGACCTCGCCGCGGTGATGGCGCTGAACGTCGACCTGAAGGTGCTGTCGGCGAACGGCCTCTACGACTTCGTCACGCCGTTCTACCAGACCGTGATCGATCTCCAGCAGATGCCGCTGGAGGACCAGAAGGTGCGGCAGAACCTGTCCGCGCGGTTCTATCCGTCGGGGCACATGGTGTATCTCGACGGTGGTTCGCGCACCGCGCTCAAGCGCGATCTCGCGACGATGTATGACGCAACGGTCAGCGATACGGGCGCGCGGATGCGGATTCGTGCGCTGCAGGCGAAGAAGACGGGTGGCAACGCGTAGCGCTGCCGGTCGCGCCCGTGCCGCGCGAAACCGTTCGGGTTTGCGCGGCGCAGTGGCGCCGCGGCGTTGATCAGCCGCAGTGGCCGGGTTGCGCGACCGGCCAGTCGAACATCGTGTACGGCAGTGCGCGCTTGTGGCGCGAGCCGTCGTAGAAGCGCAGGACCGTTTCGTAGACGCGGTCGGCGACCGGCTTGCCTTCGAGGAAATCGTCGATCTCGTCGTAGGTCACGCCATACGCGTGCTCGTCGGGGCGCAGCGGGCGCAGCTCCTCGAGGTCGGCCGTCGGCACCTTCATCACGATCAGCTCGTCGCCGCCGAGCGCGCGCGCCACGCCGCGCACGCGACGCTTGCTCAGGCCCGCGAGCGGCAGGATGTCCGCGCCGCCGTCGCCGAACTTCGTGAAGAAACCCATCAGCGATTCGGCCGCGTGGTCGGTGCCGATCACGATGCCGCGCCGTGCGCCGGCCACCGCGTACTGCGCGATCATGCGCTCGCGCGCCTTGATGTTGCCGTGCACGAAATCCTGCTGCGCGGGCGTGTCGAACGCGTGGCCGGACGCGACCAGCGAACGGAGCATCGCATCGGCGGCCGGCTTCACGTCGACCGTCAATACCTCGTCCGCGCGCACGAACGCGAGCGCGCGCTGCGCATCGTCTTCGTCGTTTTGCACGCCGTTCGGCAAGCGCATCGCGATGAAGCGCGCATCGTAGCCTTCGGCGCGCAGGCGCTCGACCGACAGTTGCGCAAGCCGGCCGGCCGTCGACGAATCGACGCCGCCGCTGATGCCGAGCACGTAGGTCCGCAGGCCGGTCGAACGAAGGTACTGCGCGAGGAAATCGACGCGGCGATCGATTTCGGCTTCGGCGTCGAAGTGCGGCGCGACGTTCAGTTCGGCAATGATCGCGCGTTGGCGGCTGGCGTAATCGGCGGATGTCATGAGTGAAGTTCCGGAACGAAATGCAAGGCGCACATCATAAGCGCAATCGTGGCGTGCCGCCGCGCCGGGCCTGCGATCCGGCGGTTTCGCGTTGCTTCGGCGAGACGCGGTGCAGCCGCGGTGCGCGGTGCGCCGGGCGGGGGCGGGATGCGGCGCGAAGGGCGTCCGGGCGGCGCCCGATGGCCGGGTCAGCGCCGCGCGAGCACGACGCCCACCAGCGCGAGCGCGAAGCCGGCGAGCTGGATCGTCGCGAGCGTTTCGCCGAACAGCCCGTAACCCTGCAGCGCGGCCAGCGGCGGCGCGAGAAACAGCAGCGACGTCGCGCGCGCCGCGTTGCCGCGCCGCAGCATCCACATCAGCATCGTGACCGCGCCGCCGGACAGGAACACGACGCCCCACACGAGCGATATCCACAGCGCCGGCGCGCCGATCCAGCGGGTT
This sequence comes from Burkholderia sp. ABCPW 11, assembly GCF_001523445.1. NCBI lineage: Bacteria > Pseudomonadati > Pseudomonadota > Betaproteobacteria > Burkholderiales > Burkholderiaceae > Burkholderia > Burkholderia sp. ABCPW 11. The sequence goes on from NZ_LOVM01000029.1 coordinate 20,351, forward strand.
TCATGGAGCAGCACGACGAAGGCGGCCGCGACGATCGCCGCGCCGAAGTTCTGCACGGCGACCGCCGTGCGTAGATCGCTCTGCGCGAGCTTGCCTTTCTGGTACAGCGAGCCGGCGGTGATCGATCCGACCGCCAGAACCGACACGGTGACGACGAGCCACTCAGGCGCCGCGCCAGGCGGCGGCGCGACGCCGCCCGTGACTTTCGGCGCGAGCACGAGCGCGACGCCGGCCAGCCCGAGCGCCATGCCGAGCCAGCCGCGTGCGGGCAGGCGTTCGTTGAACAGCGGGACCGCGAGCACGGCCGTGGCAAGCGGCTGCAGCGCGCCGAGCAGCGCCATCACGCCCGCATTCAGCCCTTGCGCGACGGCCCAGTAGCTCGCACCGAGATAGACGCCTTGCAGCAGCGCCCCGGCGATCAGGTGGCGCGGCCATTCGCGGCGGGCCGGCCACGGCGCGCGCGCGACGAGCGCCACCACGCCGAACAGCGCGGCCGTGCCCGCGAAGCGCGCGAGCAGGAACAGGTTCGGATCGGCGTAAGGCTTGATCGCCCGGGCAACGATGAAGCCGGTGGACCAGAGCGCGACGAAAGCGGCGGCGACGATCGAGGTAAGCATGCGTGACGGGCCGCGAGGCGGCCGGACGGAACCGGGAAGCCGGCCAGTATCGGCCGAAGCGGCGCCGGCGTCTTGTCGAATCCTGCACTCGGGCCGCGCGGCGTGCCGTCGTGCCGGCGGTCATCGCGCCGGTGTGCGGGGCGGCGGGGCGGCGGGGACGAGCAGCCGCCGCACGGCGCGGCGCGGACGGGGCGCGCCGCGGCGACGGTCAGTCGATCGAGAACGTGTCGAGCGGCTGGTTGGCGCGCGCGTCGGTCGCGAAGCGCGCGGCGAGCTGTTCGTAGAGCCGGCGCGCTTCGTCGAGCGTCAGGTCGATCCAGTACGGATCGCCTGCCGCGTCGTTGAGGCGTTCCGGCGGGAACTGGATTTCGATCACACTGCCTTTGCGATACATGGCGCGAGCCCCTTTGTCGGTCGTTCGTTCGGCGAAGCGCAAAGTGTAGCAACCGGCGCCGCGCGGATTCGCGCGCGCCAGACAATACAGAATTTCGCTTTCGGGAGGCGCGCCCGGCCGCCGCCCGGTTGCATTACCCGGCGCGGTCAAATGGTCGTCAAACGTCCGTAATACAATGGCCGGCTTACCCATTACCAGTCGCCTCGGGCGTACACGCGATGCTGGCGGAACAACGTCATCAATACATCCTGTCGGAGCTCGGACGGTCGGGCGCGTTGTCGGTCGCGGAACTCGTGCGTTCGCTCGACGTATCGCGCGAAACCGTGCGGCGCGACCTGAACGCGCTGGCCGCGCGCGGCCTGCTCGTGATGACGCACGGCGGCGCGCTGGCCGCGGATCGCCGCGAGCCGAGCCTGTCCGAGCGCGAAGCCGCGAACGCCGACGCGAAGCGCACGATCGGGCGGCGCGCGGCCGAATTCGTGCCCGACGATGCATCGGTGCTGATCGATTCGGGCAGCACACCGCACGCGGTCGCGCTGGCGCTCGCCGATCGGCACCGGCTGTCGATCTACACGAACGACTGGCGTACCGCGTTCGTGCTCGCGCGGCGCAACGGCAACCGCGTGACGTTGCTCGGCGGCGAGCTGTCCGACGACGAGGACGCCACGTTCGGTCTCGACACGATCCATCAGCTCGCGCAATACCACGTCGATTTCGCGTTCGTCGGCGCGGGCGGCATCACGCCCGACGGCGAGTGCACCGACTACTCCCGGCTCGCGGCCGAAGTGCGCAGCCGGATGATCGCGGCGGCGGGTACGGCGATCATCGTCGCCGACCACTCGAAATTCGGCCGCGTGACGCCGGTGCGGATCAACGGCGCGGCCGCCGCCCGCTATCTGGTGACCGAGCGCGCGCCCGACAAGGCCGTGCGGCGCGCGCTGACGGCGCGCGGGATCGAGCTGCTCGTGTGCGACTGACGCGCGTCCGACATACAAGGTTCATCGAACGGTCATCGTGCGGGAAGAACCGTCGTCAAGACTGACCCATTCATCTCGATCGGCCGCCGGGCCAGGGAGCAACGAATGACCGTCAGCGTGCGCAGCTATCTTTCCCCCACCCTGGTCCTGCTGGCTTTCGACTGGCCCGATGCGGCGACGCGGTCCGATTTCCTCGGCTTCGCGATCCGGCGCACGCCCGGCTTCTGGTCGGCCGACGGCAAGACGCGTGCGCCGGACAGCTGGCTGCCCAATCGCCTGACGTTCGACGGCCCGGCCGCCGACACGCAGGGCGATGCGCCGACCGATCAGGCGCCGATTCAGAAATTCATGTGGTGGGACGCGCGCATCGATCCGCAGGACCGCGGTGCGTCGTTCCGCTACGACGTCTATCCGGTCGTCGGCACGCCGGCGAACCTGCAGGTGCTCGACGCGCAAGCCGGTGTGTGCGACGTCGTGCTGCCCGCGCACGTCGAGGACGGCATCGGCACGTGGTTCAACCGCGCGGTGGTCAGCTCGCAGGCGTTCGCGAAGCAGGTCGCGGCGCTGGGCCTCGCGCCGAACGAGGCGCCGAGCGCCGAGCAGGCGCTGAAGCTGCGCACGTGGCTCGCGAACGACATGGAACAGGTGTTCGCGGAGATGCTCGATCCTGCGTCGCGCGCGGTGTCGGCCGTCTATCACCTGACCGACACGCTGTGGGCGCTGCCCGCGTTCGAGGCGTTCGGCCGCCGGCACGGCGAAGCGTCGCTCGCGATCGTCTACGACGCGCATACGACGGCGCGCAAGGGCAAGCCGCCGCTGCCGTCGCCGAACCAGCCGGCCGTCGATGCGCTGCAGGGCCTCGCGACGCTCGCGCCGCGCGACCGGACGCACATCATGCACGACAAGTTCATCGTGACCGATGCGCCGTCCAGCCCGGCGCCCGCACGCGTGCTGACCGGTTCCGCAAACTTCACGACCGAGGGGCTGACCGAGCAGGCCAACGTGCTGCACGCGTTCGATTCGCCCGCGCTCGCCGCGCTGTACAACGAACGCGCCCACGCGCTGGCCGGGAATCCGTCGATTGCGGAGACCGCCCGGCTGTCGCCGGGCTGGTCGGCGCCGATGACGATCGGCAGCGCGCAGGTACGCGTCGCGTACTCGCCGGAGCCGTCGGGGCAGCGTACCGAGATCGATACGATCGTCGCCGCGATCGCGGCCGCGAAGCATTCGGTGTCGTTCTGCCTGTTCATGCCGACCGACGCGGCGCTGCGCGATGCGTGTTTCGCGGCCGGCGACCGCGGGCTGATGATGTTCGGCCTCGTGAACCGGATCAACGCGGGCAGCGCGACGAAGGCCGATGCCGCGCAGCAGGGCGGCCAGTCGCTCGATGCGGCGACGCTCGCGAACCTCGAGCTGTACCACCGCAGCCGCGACAACCATGACGTGATCGACGCGTCGTATTTTTCGCCGGCCACGGTGCCGCAAGGCTTCGAGCCGGAGCTGCGGCTCTTCCCGGGCGAGCCGGCGCCGGCCTTTCCGCCCGTCGTGATCCATCACAAGTTCATCGTGATCGATGCGGAAGGCGCGAATCCGGTCGTTTATACGGGCTCGGCGAACATGAGCCGCAACTCCGAGCAGTACAACGACGAGAACCTGCTCGAGATCCGCGACAAGCGGATCGCGGCGATGTATCTCGCGGAATTCCTGCGGCTTTACGAGCACTACCGCGCACGCGCATTGGCGATCAATGCGAAGCAGCGGGGCACGGGCGCGCATGCGCGGCTCGCGCTCGCGCCCGATTCGAGCTGGGCGAAGAAGTATTACGTGGCAGGCAGCCCCGAACAGAAGGCGCGGATCGCGCTGGCGTCGACCGAGCCGACGGACTGATGCGCCGAAACGTTGCAGTGCCAACGGCGCGGACGTGTCGCGCCCCGGTCGGCTGATGCCGCCGCTTACGCGGCGACGTAGCGGAGCACCGCGTCGGCGATCGTGTCGCGATGCCGCGCGCGTAGGCGCGGCGCCGACGGATCGCGGCCGAACGCGGCACCGAACGTGTAGCGGTTCGACACGCGATGGAAGCAGAACGAGCTGATCAGCAGGTGCAGATCGAACGCGTCGATGTCCTTGCGGAACGCGCCGCTGGCTGCGCCGCGCTCGAGCAGTTCCTCGAGCGTCTTGATGATGCTGACGTTGCGGTTCTTGAACGACTTGAGCTGTTCGACGTATTTCGCGCCGTGGATGTTCTCGATCGACACGAGACGGACGAAATCGCGATGCTTGTCGTGATAGTCGAACGTGAATTCGACGAGACGGCGCATGCCTTCGCGCGGCTCCATGTCGCCGACGTGCAGTTCCTGCTCGAGCGCGCGGATGTCGCCGTACACCTTCTCCAGCACGGCCTCGTACAGGCCTTCCTTGCTTTCGAAGTAGTAGTAGAGCATCCGCTTCGTCGTGTTCGTCCGCTCCGCGATCGCGTCGACGCGCGCACCGGCGAGGCCCATCGCGGAGAATTCCTGCGTGGCGACGTCGAGGATGTTGCGCTTGGTTTGCTCGGGATCGTATTTGCGCCGCGCGTCGGACGCAAGCGCGCGGGTGTCGGACGTGGCGGCCTTGCTTCCTGCTTTCATGTGACTTTGTTGTGGTTCGCGGCGGCTTGGAAAAGCCATTCTAGCATGTGGGAAATGCCCGCCCGGCCGACCTTCCGCTCTAATCGGCAAGGCGGCCGCGGGCGCTCAGCGGCGGCAGGACGCGAGCGCGTCGCGGGCCTGGTACGCCGTATACGTGAGCTGCGCGGCGGCGAGGCCGGCCAGGCCGAACGTGCGCGTGAGCCCGAACGCGGCGAAGCCCTCCGGCACGGGCCGGCCTTCGGCCAGCGCGGCGGCGAGCGCCTCGCCGGCCACCGTGGTCGGCGCCATCCCGTGGCCGCCGAAAGCGATCGCGTGCCACACGCCGTCCGCGTCGCGGCCGATCTGCGGCATCTTGTGCCGTGCGTAGCTCATCAACCCGCCCCACGCATAGTCGACCTTCACGCCTTCCAGTTGCGGATACACGCGCAGCAGGTCGCGCCGCAGCAGGCGCGCGATCGCGTCGGGGCCGCGGTCGAGCACGGAGATCCGGCCGCCCCACAGGATCCGCGTGTCCTTCAGCGGACGGTAGTAGTCGAACGCGAAACGCGTGTCGTAGATCGCGTACGGCGCGTCGATCGCGTCGGGCAGGCGCGTGCCGAGCGGTTCGGTCGCGATCACGTAGGTCGCGATCGGCAGCACCGCGCGCTCGATGCGCGGCGACACGCCGCGCGCGTAGCCGCCGCCGGCGAACACGACGTCCTTTGCGCGTACCGCGCCCTGCGCCGTGCGCACGACGTACCCGGCGCCGTCGCGCGCGATGCCCAGCGCGGCCGAACGCTCGTACACGCGCGCACCGCCGCGCGAGGCGGCCGCCGCGACGCCGAGCACGTACTTGAGCGGGTGGAAGTGGAACGCGTTCGGCTCGAACAGGCCGCCGTAATAGCGCTGCGTCTTCAGCCGCTCGCGCAGCGCGCCGGTCGGGACGGGTTCCCACTCGACGCCGAGCTCGTTTTTCATCAGCGCGCGCACACCGTCGAGCCGCGACGGATCGTCGAACCAGTTCGCGAGCATCACGCCTTCGTCGACGATGTCGCAGTCGATCCCGTAGCGGGCGATGCGCGCGCGGATCAGGTCGACCGCATCGACGGTGAGCCGGTACAGCCGGCGCCCTTCGTCGCGGCCGAGCGTGCGCAGCAGGTCGGCGTTGTCGAGACTGTAGCCGCCGAACACGAAGCCGCCGTTGCGGCCCGACGCGCCGAAGCCGACCCGTTCGCTGTCGAGCACGACGACGTCGCGCACGCCGCGCTCGACTAGGCCGAGCGCCGTGCACAGGCCGGCGAGGCCGCCGCCGACGATGCAGACCTGCGTATCGGTCGTGCCGGTCAGTTGCGGGTAGGGCTGGCGGGTAACGGTGGCTTCGTAGAAGTTCTGCATGCGTTTTCGGTGATTCGTGGCGGCGGAAAAACGGACGGCGGGCGTCGATCTTGCCTGAACGCGCGCGCCGCGTCGAATGGGGTTTTCAGCGCAGCGGCCGCCGCGATCGGGCGGCCGCCTGCGCGTCACCGGGCTTCAGGCGCCCGGCGTCGGGTTGACCGGCCGGGCGACGTAGGCCGGATAGCCGGCGTCGGCCTTTTCGGTGGCGTCGGGTGTCGCGTTGCGGTCGATCCACGGCGCGATTTCCATGTCCTCGTAGCGCACCAGACGGCACTTACGCACCAGCGCGTAGCCGAGCCAGATCGCGAGGAAGAACGGCAGGCCGATGTAGGTCGCGGCGACGCCCGTCCAGTCGATCCTGTCGGCGAGGAACGCGCGGTAGTCCTGGCCGAGCGCGACGACCGCGCACAGGGCGAACGCGAACAGCGGACCGAACGGGAACCACTTCGAGCGATACGGCAACTGGTCGAGCCGGTAGCCCTGTTTCAGGAAGCCCTTGCGGAACCGGTAGTGGCTGACCGCGATGCCGAGCCACGTGATGAAGCCGGCCATGCCCGACGTGTTCAGCAGCCACAGGTAGACGGTCTTGTCGCCGTACAGCGACGTGAGGAAGCACAGCGCGCCGACGGCGGTGGTCGCATACAGCGCGTTGCGCGGCACGCCGCCCGGCGACAGCTTCGCGAACAACTTCGGCGCGCGGCCTTCGACCGCGAGGTTGTAGAGCATCCGTGTCGACGCATACATGCCCGAGTTGCCGGCCGACAGCACGGCCGTCAGGATCACCGCGTTCATCACGCCGGCCGCGAACGCGAGGCCCGCGTGGCGGAACACGAGCGTAAACGGGCTCACACCGATATCGGTCACGTCGCTCTTCAGCAGGCTCGGATCGGTGTACGGAACCAGCACGCCGATCACGAAGATCGCGAACACGTAGAACAGCAGGATTCGCCAGAAGATCTGGCGCACCGCGCGCGGAATCGTCGTGCGCGGATTTTCCGATTCGCCGGCCGCGACGCCGATCATTTCGGTGCCCTGGAACGAGAAGCCCGCGATCATCGCGACGCCGAGCATCGTGGCCCAGCCGCCGACGAACGGCGCGTCGCCGATCGTGAAGTTGCCCCAGCCGGCGCTCGGGCCGCCCTGCATGATCCCGAAGATCATCAGCAGGCCGACGCCGACGAACGCGAGCACCGTCAGCACCTTGACCAACGCGAACCAGTATTCGGCTTCGCCGAAGCCGCGTACCGACAGCGCGTTGAGCGTGAAGATCAGCGTGAGGAACAGTGCGCTCCACCACACGCCCGGCACGTCCGGAAACCAGTAGTGCATCACGAGCTGCGCGGCGACGAGCTCCACGGCCAGCGTCACGGCCCAGCTGTACCAGTAGTTCCAGCCGAGCGCGAAGCCGAAGCCTTCGTCGACGAACTTCGCGCCGTAGGTCGCGAACGACCCGGACACCGGCATGAACGCGGCCATTTCGCCGAGGCTCGTCATCAGGAAGTAGACCATCAGGCCGATCACCATGTACGCGAGCATCGCGCCGCCGGGGCCGGCCTGCGAGATCGACGCGCCGGATGCGACGAACAGCCCCGTGCCGATCGAGCCGCCGATCGCGATCATCCGTAGATGGCGGGCCTGCAACGCGCGGTGGAGGGACGGCTTCGCGGGCGGCGAGCCGGACGGACGGGACGAATCGGGGCGGGCATCTGAATGCATGGCGTGCGCTGGGCGCTGTCTCCGGGATTGTTTTTTCGGTGACGAAGCGCGACGCGTTGCCGGCCGCGGCCGGGTAGCGGTGATGCGGTGCGGAACGGGCCCGCTGAGCCGGGCCGTGGTGCGTGTCGCCTTCGTCGGTCGTCCGGCTGCCGTGGTGGCGGCCGGCGGCGCGCCGGGTGCGTTGCACCTCGACGTCGCACCGATTGTGTGTGCCCGGTGCACCGGCGGCAAACGATATTTCCGAACAGGGTGATGCGAGATGGTCATCAACTTGTGTCGTGTCGAGACACATCCGAGCGCCCGGTTACGGGCTTGTGAAGCGTCCCATATCGGCACGGAAACGGGGGTGGCGGGCCTGCTTACTTCTTGCGTTTTTGGAATGAAGTCGTGAGTTAATATCAATAGCGGCCCGACTTGTGGCCATCGACAATGCGTTTCATGGATCGTGCCTCGCGAGGCTGGGGCGTGCCGTCCGGCCCGGCTTTCCGGCGACGGCGCAGCGCGATGCGCAGGATGGCGCACCGGGCCCGCCGCGCGGCGCATCCGCTTGCACAAGGCGCTCGAACGCGCTCCAATCGAATCACGCGGGCGGCGCTGCCGCCGCACCGATCAATCTGTCCCTGAAGAGGAAGTGATGCAATTCAACGACATTCTTGCCGCGCTCGACATCGATCTCGCCCAGTGGAAGGGCAACGCGCTGACCGCGCGTTCGCCGCTCGACGGCGCGACGCTCGCGACGCTGGCCGTCGACACGCCCGCCGACGCAGAACGCAAGATCGACGCCGCGCACGACGCATTCCTCAAGTGGCGCACGGTGCCGGCGCCGGTGCGCGGCGAACTCGTGCGCGTGTTCGGCAACGTGCTGCGCGAGCACAAGGCCGAGCTCGGCCGCCTCGTCACGCTCGAAGCCGGCAAGATCACGTCGGAAGGCCTCGGCGAAGTGCAGGAAATGATCGACATCTGCGATTTCGCGGTCGGCCTGTCGCGCCAGCTTTACGGCCTCACGATCGCGTCCGAGCGTCCGGGCCACCGGATGATGGAAACGTGGCATCCGATCGGCGTGTGCGGCGTGATTTCGGCGTTCAACTTCCCGGTCGCGGTGTGGGCGTGGAATGCGGCGCTCGCGTTCGTGTGCGGCGATTCGGTCGTGTGGAAGCCGTCCGAGAAGACGCCGCTCACCGCGATCGCGTGTCACGTGCTGCTTCAGAAGGCGCTGCGCGAGTTCGAGAAGACGCATCCGGGCGTCGCACCGGCCGAGTTGAGCCAACTGGTGCTCGGCATGCGCGATGTCGGCGAGGTGCTGACGGCGTCGAAGAAGGTGCCGGTCGTCAGCGCGACGGGCAGCGTGCGGATGGGCCAGGAAGTCGCGAAGGTGCTGAGCCAGCGCCTTGCACGCGGCATCCTCGAACTCGGCGGCAACAACGGGATGATCGTCGCGCCGAGCGCGGATCTCGACCTCGTCGTGCGCGCGGTCACGTTCGCGGCGGTCGGTACGGCCGGCCAGCGCTGCACGACGCTGCGCCGCCTGATCGTGCATCGCAGCCTCGTCGAGCAACTGCTGCCGCGCATCGAGAAGGCGTATGCGTCGGTGAAGGTCGGCAACCCGCTCGAGGAAGGCACGCTGGTCGGCCCGCTGGTCGATCGTGCGTCGTTCGACGCGATGCAGAAGGCGCTGGCCGACGCGCGCGAGCAGGGCGGCGAAGTGAAGGGCGGCGAGCGCGTGGACGTCGGTCACGCGGATGCGTACTACGTGCGTCCGGCCATCGTGCGGATGCCGAAGCAAACGGCGGTGGTCGAGCGCGAGACGTTCGCGCCGATTCTCTATGTGATGGTCTACGACGATTTCGACGACGCGATTGCCGTGCACAACGCGGTGCCGCAGGGGCTGTCGTCGGCGATCTTTACCAACGACATGCGTGAAGCCGAGCAGTTCATGTCGGCAGCCGGCAGCGATTGCGGGATCGTCAACGTGAACATCGGCACGAGCGGCGCGGAAATCGGCGGCGCGTTCGGCGGCGAGAAGGAAACGGGCGGCGGGCGCGAGTCGGGTTCGGATGCGTGGAAGGCTTATATGCGTCGCGCGACGAATACGATCAATTACAGCCGGCAGTTGCCGTTGGCGCAGGGGGTGAAGTTCGACGTATAAGTGCAGGCGCCCTGCTTGGGCGCTTCGACGGTTGAATGAAATGGGCCGGTTGCCGTGGAAGCGGTAACCGGCCCATTTCGCTTACTGCGTGGCGCGCGGCGCGCCGATCGATCGCGAGCGTACCCGCTCGATGGTCGACTTACGATTCGTGCCGCGTGGAACCATCGTTCGCCGGCATGTTCTGCACCACCAGCATCTGCGGGCTCGACAACGTAATCCCCGCCGCCCGCAACTGCTTGAGGATCTCGAACAGCAGATCGCTCTTCGTCGAACTCGCGATTCGCGGGCTCGACACGTAACCCGTCACGCTCAGCGTGATCCCGTCCGGCGTGAGCTGACTGAACGTCACCGACGGCGCCGGCTTCTCGAGAATCGCCTGGTGCTCGCGATACGCATCGAGCAGCAGGTCGCGCACCTGCTCGGGATCGGTGTTCAGCGGGAACGTCAGCACCAGCGTCGCGACGCCCTGCGTGCTGTTGCCCATCGTCACGTTGCGCACGTTCTGCGAGATCAGCTGCGAGTTCGGCACGATCACGGTCGAGCGGTCGCTCAGCTGGATCTCGGTCGCGCGCACGTTGATGCGGCGAATATCGCCCTCGACGCCCGCGATGCTGACCATGTCGCCTACCTTCACCGGGCGCTCGGTCAGCAGGATCAGCCCCGACACGAAGTTCTTCACGATTTCCTGCAGGCCGAAGCCGATCCCCACCGACAACGCGCTGACGATCCACGCGAGATTGTTCCACCTGACGCCGAGCAGCCCGAGCGTCATCAGCACGAGCAACACGTAGCCGACGTTGGTGAACAGCGTGATCAGCGACACGCGCATGCCCGTATCCATGCCGAGCGCGGGCATGAACTCGCCGTCGAGCCAGCGGCGCAGCGAGCGCAGCAGGTACAAGCCGATCGCGAAGCCGATCACGGCGTTCATGATCCGGTCGGGCATGATGTTCAGGCTCTGCAGCCGCTGGCTGCCGATCATCGCGACCGCGCTGTCGAGCAGGTCGCTCGGCGTGGTGCCGAAGCCGCCGGTCAGCAGCGCGATCGCCGCGATCAGCATCAGCAGGCTCGTGCCGAAGCCGGACAGGACCGTGCGTGCCTGGTCGAGGTGGCGGTCTTCGAGCGCGAACAGATGCTTGATCTGCTGGCCCGACGACAGGCTCGACGAGAACAGGCTTTCGCTCGCGTCGCGCGTCAACTGAATCAGGATGTAGGTCGCGCACAGCACGATCTCGAACCACACGAGCTCGTACGTGATGAAGCGCGCGACCGTGATGTAACCGATCAGGAGTGCGATCAACGAAGCGACGATCGCGAGCGTGACGCCGGCATGGATCAGGCCGGCGAGCGTCGAGCGTTGCTCGGGTGCCTCGCCTGCCGCCGCGAGTGCGCTGCGCGCGCGGTTCGCGCGCAACAGCGATGCGCCGACCGTCAGCGCGACGACGAGCGATACGATGCCGCGGCCGAGCAGCGTGACCGACAGGCTGGTATCGACGATCCGGTTGATCGATTCGAGCGTGCCCGACACCAGCAGCAGCGCGGCCAGGATGCTGGGGAACGGCTTCATCGCGAGCGCGACCGGGTCGGCGAGCGCAGGCAGTCGCCACGACGGATGCTTCGTGCAGAGCAGGGCGCGGCCGAGCCCGGCGATCAACGCGCAAGTTGCGGCGAGTTTCGCGAACTGGTCCCACAGATCGGTCAGCGACGGCGTGAGTTCGTAGTGGCGCGCGACGGCGAGGTAGAAAATCTGAATCGCGATGGCCGTCGCGAGGAAGGTCGACAGCGCGGTCGACAGCGCGAGCGCACTGCGGCGCAAGCGGGTGGGCGGCAGACGGTTCAGCGCGATCCACGCGAGCCCGCGCTCGATGAGCCGGCGGCCGCCGAGCCATGCGGCGAATGCGGTGATCAGTAGCAGCGTGGTGATCGCCCGTTGCCCGGGCACCCACGACGAATGCAGCATATCCAGCAGTTCGCCGTTGAAATCATCGAGCCGCTGGCGATCGTCCGGCGCCAGGTGGAACAGCGGCAGCCAGAACTGCGCGCTGAAGATGCTGCCCGAACGGAACGCGAGCTGGTTCTTCAGCAGGCTGCGGTGCAGCTTCGCGAACTGCTCGGTCAGGTTCGCGAGGCTCGCCTTCTGGTCGGCGGCCTGCTTCAGCGCGGCATCGATCTGCGTCTTGCGCGCGTCGAGCGCGGCCCGCTGCTTCGCGACGGCAGGCGTTTCCGGTGCGGCGCCCTCGGCCGGCGGCGGGCCGAGCACGTCGAGTTGCGCCTGGACCTGCGCGCGTTGCGGCGTGAGATCGCTCTGCAGTTTCGCGACATCGGCGCTCAGTTCCTGCGCCGAATCGTCGAGCGCGTCCAGCTCCTTGCTGTTGGACGTGGTCGAGGTCTGCTGCTTGATGCGGTCCAGCTCCGCCTGCATCTGTTTGAGCTGGGCGACGGCGTCGGGCAGCGAGATGGCCGGCACGGATGCGCCGACGCCGCTCGCGACGGGAGCGGAAGCGGCGGCCGGGAATGCCGACGCGGTCGCAATGGCCGCGAACTGCAGCAGCGCGATCAGCGCGATCCGGCGGGCGTACGTGGATAGTCGTTGTATGGACATGGAATGCTTACGATTTGCCGACAATGCCGGTTGCCGAAAGGCAGCCGGAAGCCGGTAGTTGGCCCGCTAGCATGTTACCGGGGCGCGGAGCGCGTGGTTGTACCGATTGCGTCTCGTCGTCCGCAGCGATATCGGCGGCGCGTGCCTGCGCGAAACAGCGCGGCAACCCCGTCGTTACCGGCCCGCGCGCGCGGCCGATGGCACCGGAGCGCCGCGCGGACGCGCTTTCCGTGCCCGACACACGGTTACGCAAGTTACACATTATCAGGCGGGAAAATGGGGCATCGGATTGTTTCGGCGCCTGGAACGCGTCCGGCCGGCTGCCTTGCCCATGCGTCAAACGGGCGTGCCGGTACAATGCAGCGATCCGCCCGGCGGCGGTTCGGCGGACGACGCACAACACGACACGATCAGGAGACGCGCCCAAGATGGCCTCAACGGACAGCCTTTACCAGGCACCTGCCCAATCCCCCTCCATCGACCCCGGTTCCATTTCGGCCCGCCTCGACCGCCTGCCGGCGACGCGCAGCGTCTGGAAGCTCGTGGTGCTGCTGAGCCTCGGCTTCTTCTTCGAACTCTACGACCTGCTGTACAGCGGCTACATCGCGCCGGGCCTCGTGAAAAGCGGCATCCTTTCCGCGACCACGCACGGCCTGTTCGGCACCACCGGCGTCGCGAGCTTCATCGCCGCGCTGTTTTCCGGGCTCTTCATCGGCACGATCGCGTGCGGCTTTCTCGCCGACCGCTTCGGCCGCCGCGCGATCTTCACGTGGTCGCTGCTGTGGTATACGGCCGCCAACATCGTGATGGCGTTCCAGGACACCGCGGCGGGGCTGAACTTCTGGCGCTTCGTCGTCGGTCTCGGCCTCGGCGTCGAGATGGTGACGATCGGCACGTACATCTCCGAACTCGTGCCGAAGCAGATTCGCGGCCGCGCGTTCGCGTGCGAGCAGGCGGTGGGGTTCGTCGCGGTGCCGGTGGTCGCGTTCCTCGCTTACCTGCTCGTGCCGCACGCACCGTTCGGCCTCGACGGCTGGCGCTGGGTCGTGCTGATCGGCGCGCATGGCGCGCTGTTCGTGTGGTGGATTCGCCGCGAACTGCCGGAAAGCCCGCGCTGGCTCGCGCAGCAGGGCCGGGTCGACGAAGCCGACCGCATCATGCGCGTGCTCGAGGCGAAGGTCGAAGCCGAATACGGCCGGCCGCTGCCGCCGCCGGCACCAGCCGAACCCGTCCCGCCGCGCGGCAGCTTCCGCGACATGTGGGTGCCGCCGTATCGCAGCCGCACGATCATGATGACGATCTTCAACGTGTTCCAGACGGTCGGCTTCTACGGCTTCGCGAACTGGGTGCCGACGCTGCTGATCAAGCAGGGCATCACGATCACGTCGAGCCTGATGTATTCGAGCGTGATCGCGCTCGCGGCGCCGATCGGCCCGCTGATCGGTCTCGCGATCGCCGACCGCTTCGAGCGCAAGTCGGTGATCGTCGCGATGGCGGCGGCGATCGTCGTCTGCGGGCTGCTGTTCAGCCAGACGAAGGTGGGTGCTTTCCTGATCGTGCTCGGCATCGGCCTCACGCTGGCGAGCAACATCATGTCGTACAGCTTCCACGCGTACCAGGCCGAGTTGTTCCCGACGTCGATTCGCGCGCGCGCCGTCGGCTTCGTCTATTCGTGGAGCCGCTTCTCGGCGATCTTCTCGTCGTTCGTGATCGCGGCCGTGCTGCGCGGTTTCGGCACGTTCGGCGTGTTCGCGTTCATCGCGGGCGCGATGGTGATCGTGATGGCGGCAATCGGTTGGATGGGGCCGCGCACGAAGGGCATCGCGCTCGAAACCATCTCGAAGTAGTGGGCAGGTGCGCACGCGTGTCGCACGGTTCGTTGCGGCATGCGTGCGAGGCGGTCACAGGTTTCCGGTTTGGGCCGTCCGGTCGCCAAGTTACTTTGTTGTGCGAATCAACCGGGAAGTGCGATCGAACCGGCTCGATCTCGCACGCGCTCGGCCGCAGACGAAACGTCAACACACGAGCTTGCCACGCTACGAATACGCAAGCGGCAACGAGTTGAAACAAAGCGTGACGAAGCGCAATTTCGCCGTGAAATCGCGATTTCCATCGCAGCCGATTCGCATATGGACGAGTAAAATGAAGGGCCTGACGACTCATTAGCCGCCATCGGAGCGCCCGCGTTGCATCGGCGAACGGCTCCGCCGCGAAGAGGCGTCGGCGCCGGGCGCACGCGATGCGCCGGACGTGTCGATGGCTTGCGCGGAAGATGCGCCGCTCGCAACAGCACGCTGCGGCGGCCGGATCGGCCGATGGCTTCGAACGTATGATTCTTGCCCACCTGGCGCGGCAATTTGCAAAGCCGCGTTGCCGTCACCGCGCAGTCGCCGCATATGTGTGGCTCGCTGCGACGGTGTCGATTTCCGTTCTCGCCGAACGGCCTGCCTTTGCCGCGCCCGACGCGCCGTCGTCGGCCGTGCAATCGTCATCCGGTGCGTCGCCTGCATCGGCGGCCTCTCTCACGCATCCCGCTTCGTCCGCGCAGGCAGCGTCGGGCGCACCGGCCGCCGCGCCGACATCCACCGCGTCACAAGCGAATCACGTGAATCGCGCGGAACCCGCGAGCGCGGCATCGGGTGCGTCGGCTGCATCCGCCGCGTCGGCCACCGCGCCTGCGTCGGCCGCATCCGGCACGCCGGCCAGCGAGGCCGAGCCGGCTCCACCCACTCCGCCGCGCCGGCATCCGCCGTTGTCGGCCGAGGAGGCGCAGAACGCGACGACGCGCGCGCTCGACATGCGCAAGCGTTTCGCGCAGGAAGTCACGCGACGCCTGAACGTGCCGGCGAGCGAGCAGCGCGCGTATGGCGAGCGGCTCCAGCAAGCGCTCGCCGATGCGGATCTCGGCGATCTCGCCGGCGAATACGTCGCGATGGTCGACCGTGCGCCGAACGTGCAGGCGCTGTTCATCTATTTCCGCGCGACGCCGGCCAATGCGTGGCTGATGATCGGCGCATCGCCGGTCGGCACCGGGTTGCCGGGCCAGTACGACCATTTCCTGACACCGCTCGGCGTGTTTCATCACTCGCCCGACACGATGGATTTTCGCGCGGAAGGGACGACGAACGAGAACGGCATTCGCGGCTACGGGCGCCGCGACATGCGCATCTACGACTTCGGCTGGGTGGACGGCGAGCGCGGCTGGGGCAAGGGCGGCGTGTCGCCGATGCGCTTCCAGATGCATGCGACCGATCCCGACCGGCTCGAGGCGCTGCTCGGCATCCGGCACTCGAAGGGGTGCGTGCGGATTCCCGCGTCGCTGAACACGTTCCTCGACCGGCACGGCCTGCTCGACGACGATTACCAGGCTCGCGTGGAGGCCGGCAAGTCGCTGTGGGTGCTGCGTCGCGATCGCGACGTCACGCCGATCGCGGGCCGCTATCTGGTCGTGATCGACAGCGCCCGCAAGACCCGCCCGGCGTGGTCGCCGATGCCGGGGCGCGGCGCATGGTCGAAGCTGCCGAAGGGTGGCGATACGGCGGATTGAGCGCCGGTGCGCCGAACGCGGGTGGCGCGAGGATGAGAATAAATCCGTTTTATCGAGATATAAAGAAAGCAAACTTTTATTATCCGATCCGGGTTCGTATAGTCGAGGCCAGTTTCGCGGAACCCTGCCGCGCCTGGACCACCACCGACCACACGACCCGCATGAAAACTCTCTACAAGCTCGCTCCGCTCGCGATGCTCGGCGCCTTCGCGACCCATGCCTGTGCGCAAAGCAGCATCACACTGTACGGTCTCATCTCGGCCGGTGTCGGGTTCGCGACGAACCAGGGCGGCAAGAACGCGTGGCAGGCGCTGTCCGGCACGAACCAGAACCCGCGCTGGGGACTGAAGGGCAAGGAGGATCTCGGGCAAGGGCTGTCCGCGGTGTTCCAACTCGAGAACGGCTTCAACGTGATGACGGGCACGGCCGCGCAGAATGGCCGCGAGTTCGGGCGCATGGCGTACGTCGGCCTGGCCGATCGCACTTACGGCTCGCTGACCTTCGGTCGCCAGTACGACGCGATCCACGACTACATCGGGCCCGTGATCATCGCGAGCAACGGCGTGAACATCGGCGACAACGACAACGGCTACAACGACATTCGCGTGCAGAACTCGGTGAAGTACGTGAGCCCCGTCTACTACGGGCTGAAGTTCACCGCGCTGTACGGCTTCAGCAATGCGACCGGTTTCGCGAACAACAGCGCGTACAGCTTCGGGCTCGGCTACGAACGCGGCCCGCTGCGCTGGAGCGCGGTCTATGCGCAGTACAACCATCCTTACAGCGCGACGAACCAGGACGGCGCGATTGCGAACGACTACGCGTCGCCGCTGCTGATCTTCAGCAAGAGCGCGATGACGCCCGCCGCGTATGCGAGCCGGCAGCGGATCGCAGGCACGGGCGGCTTCTACACGATCGGCCGCGCGCAGTTCGCCGCGATGTTCACCGACGTGCGCTACGATTACCTCGACAATTCGCACCTGCACCTGCAGAACCTCGGCGTGAACGTCGTCTACACGATGACGCCGCAGCTCTTTCTGGGCGCCGCGTATGCGTTCACGAACGGCAAGTACGACGTGATCGACAAGCGTCCGAAATGGCATCAGGTGAACCTGCAGGCCGACTACTTCCTGTCCAAACGCACCGACGTCGCGCTGACGGTGATCGCGCAACAGGCGGCCGGCGACGCGGATCATGCGCAGATCTTCGCGTATGCGCGTTCGACCGGCACGCGCCAGATGATGGCGACGCTCGGCGTCCGGCACGTCTTCTGAGCACCCGACCATGAGCCATCCGATCGCATCCCGCCGCACCTTCCTGAAACTGTCCGCCGCGCTGGCCGGCACCGCGCTGCTGCCCGAAACGGGCGCATTCGCGGCCGGCGACGCTGCCGCGCGCCGCACGGTGATCATCGATACCGATCCGGGGCAGGACGACGCCATCGCGATCCTGTTCGCGCTCGGCGCGCAGGACCGGCTCGACGTGCGCGCGCTGACGGCCGTGGCGGGCAACGTGCCGCTCGACCTGACCGAACGCAATGCGCGGATCGTCCGCGACTGGGCCGGCCGCACGACGACGCTGCCGGTGTATGCGGGCTGCCCGCGCCCGCTCGTTCGCGAGCTCGTGACGGCCGCGAACGTGCACGGCAAGACGGGGCTCGAAGGCGTCGAACTGCACGCGCCGCGCGCACCGCTCGCCGCCGGTCACGCGGTGTCGTACCTCGTCGATACGCTGAGCCGCGCGGCGCCCAACAGCGTGACGCTGTGCGCGCTCGGCCCGCTGACGAACATCGCGACCGCGCTGGTCGAAGCGCCGCAGATTCGCGCCGCGCTGCGCGATATCGTGCTGATGGGCGGCGCGTTCTTCGAGCGCGGCAACATCACGCCGGCCGCCGAGTTCAACGTCTACGTCGATCCGCAGGCGGCCGACGTCGTGTTCGGCAGCGGCGTGCCGATCGTCGTGCTGCCGCGCGACGTCGCGGTGAAGGCGCCGATCACGCCGGCGCGCGTCGCACCGTTCCGCGCGCTCGGCAACCGCTGCGGCGCGATCGTCGCGGACATCATGGAGGCGGAGCTCGCATACAACAGGAAGCGGCGCGGGATCGACGACGCGCCGATGTACGACCCGACGGCCGTCGGCTATCTCGTCGATCCGACGCTGTTCGGCGGACGCAAGGTGAACGTGGTGGTCGAGACGACCGGGCAGTGGACGCTCGGCGAGACGATCGTCGACTGGAACGGGCGCAGCGGCCGTGCGGCGAACGCGACGTGGATCAACGAGGTCGACGCGGACCGCTTCTACGCGACGCTCGTCGAGCGCATCGCGAAGCTGCCCTGAGCGCGCTCGGCAAGCGCGGCGAACGCGGCATCAGATGTGCTTCGCAATCCATTCGCGGCACGCGCGCACGTGCGGGCCGCGATCGTCGGCAGCGAGCGAGATCAGCGAGATCGCGCGCGTGACGCGCGGTTTGTCGACGCGTAGTGCGACGAGTTCGGGATCGTGCAGATGCATCGTGTAGAGGCTCGGCAGCACGGCGATCGCGAGGCCGTTGCGCGCGAGCGCATAGAGCGGCTCGGTGTATTCCATCCGGTACGTGACGTTCAGGCGCAGCTTCCCGGCGCCGCCGGTGCGATGCAGCGATTCGCTGACGCTGCCGCGCACGAACACCGCGAGTTCGCGATCGACGAGCTTCGCCCACGTGACGCTCTTCGCGCGGGCGAGCGGATCGTCGTGCCGCACGACGATCACGATCTCGTCCTCGAACAGCTGCCGGTAGCGCAGCGTGCCGTCGTCGGTGTCCGGTTCGCGCACGCCGATGCCGAGATCCGCGACGCCGTCGCGCACCGCTTCGACGAGCGCGCTGTTCGGCAAATCGGTGAGCGTGAAGCGCAACGTCGGATGCGTGCCGCGCAATGCGTTGAGCGCGGGCAGCAGGCGGCCCGCGACCGACGGAATGAACGCGATGCGCACGGTCTGGATGCGTTCGCCGATGAGCCGCGTCATGTCGTCGAAGGTGCCGCGCGCCTGGTTGAGCAGGCGTTCGGCGAGCGGTAGCACGGCTTCGCCGGCAGTGGTCAGCGTGAGTCGATGGGCGGTGCGTGCGAACAGGCGGCCGCCGAGCAGGAACTCGATCTGGCGGATCGACGCGGTGAGCGCCGGCTGCGTGAGCGACAGCGCCTGCGCGGCTTGAGTGAAGCTGCGTGCATGCGCAAGGACGACGAAGTGCTGGACCTGCCGCAGCGTGAGCGCGGGGAGCAGCGACGAGCGGTCGGACATCGGGCAATAACGGTCGGGATGCGGTACGCGGCAGTATAAGGCCGCGCTGCACGAACCGACACGGGACAATATTCGGAATCACAGGAGAACCACCATGTCAGCGACTGACACGATGCCGGCGCGCGCGCCGGCCAACTGGCTCGAACGCCGCTTCGCGCTCGCCGCGCGCGGCACGAGCGTGCGCACCGAGACGATCGCGGGCGTCACGTCGTTCCTCGCGGCCGCGTACCTGCTCGTCGTGATCCCGTCGCTGCTGGCGACGGGCGGGATGGAGCGCGGCGCGGCGACGACCGCGACGATCGTCGTGTTCGTGCTGTTCACCACGCTGATGGGGCTGTACGCGAACCTGCCGTTCCTCGTCGGCCCCGGCATCGGCGGCTCGGTGATCATCGGCGTGACGCTCGCGACGACCGAGCACGTCGGCTGGCAGACGGGCCTCGGCATCGCGTGCGTGTCGGGCGTGCTGTTCTTTCTGCTGACGATCCTCGGCGCGCGCGGCGTCGTGGTGCGGCTGATTCCGGTGCAGATCAAGCTCGGCCTCGGCGCGTCGATCGGGCTGTTCGTCACGATGCTCGGGCTGCGCAATGCGGGGATGGTCGTCGCGAACGCGAAGACCAACGCGTTCGCGCTCGGCGACTTCTCGCGGCCGGGCGCGCTCGTCGCGCTGATCGGTCTCGCGACGGCGATCGTGCTGCAGGCGCGCAAGGTGCCCGGTGCGATCCTGATCGCGATCCTCGTCGCGGCCGCGGCCGGCGTGCCGCTCGGCGTCACGCATCTGCCGGCGTCGTTCGTGTCGCTGCCGCACAGCATCGCGCCGATCGCGTTCAAGCTCGATATCGGCAGCGCGTTGAGCCTGGCCGCCGCGCCGTACCTGTTCGCGTTCTTCGCGGCGGAATTCTTCTCGACGCTCGGCACCGCGCTCGCGGTCGGCGCGAAGGCGAACCTGCTCGACGAACAGGGCAACCTGCCGAACATCAACCGGCCGTTCCTCGTCGATTCGCTCGCCGCGACGCTCGGGCCCGTGTTCGGCATTCCGGCGCTGACCGCGCTGATCGAATCGGCTGCAGGCGTCGAAGCCGGCGGCCGCAGCGGGCTGTCGTCGCTGGCGGCGGCTGTGCTGTTCGCCGCGATGTTGCTGTTCGTGCCGGCCGCGCTCGCGATCCCGAAGGAGGCGACCGCGCCGGCGCTGATCCTGATCGGGCTGTCGATGTTCGCGACGATCCGTCATACGCATTTCGACGACTTCACCGATACGCTGCCCGTGATGTCGATGGTACTGCTCACGCTGATGTCGAACAGCTTCGGCACCGGCATTGCCGGCGGGCTGCTGTGCTACGTGCTCGTCAAGCTGCTGGCCGGCCGCTGGCGCGACGTGTCGTGGGGGCTCGTCGTACTCGCGATCCCGCTCGGCTATTACTTCTGGACCGTCGTGAAGCCGCACTGAGAGACGGCTTGCGCGACGCATCGCACTACCGCAAAAGAGACTGACATGAAGGGAACACCAGGCAACGTCCCGGCCGCGCGCACGGGCATCGAGATCACGCCGGCCCATCGGGCCTTCTTCCACGCGTTGCCGAAGGTCGAGCTGCATTGCCACCTGCTCGGCGCGGTGCGGCACGATACGTTCGTCGCGCTGGCCGAACGCAGCGGCGCGCCGATCGAGCGTGCGGAGATCGACGCGTTCTACGCGCGCGGCGAGAAGCCGGTCGGCGTGCTGCACGTGCTGCGCGCGCTCGACCGGTATCTGCTGACGCAACCCGACGACCTGCGACGAATCGCATACGAGTATCTGGAAGACGCGGCCGCGCACAACGTGCGGCACGCGGAGTTCTTCTGGAATCCGACGGGAACGGTGCGGGTATCGGGCATCGCGTATGCGGACGCGCAGGCCGCGATCGTGACCGCGATCCGCGATGCCGCGCGCGATTTTCGAATCGGCGCGCGCCTGATTCCGAGCATCGATCGCGAGCAGGATCCCGACGAAGCGGTTGCGGTCGTCGAATGGATGAAGGCGAATCGCGCGGACGAAGTCGCGGGGCTCGGCATCGACTATCGCGAGAACGACCGGCCGCCCGAGCTGTTCTGGAAGGCGTACCGCAATGCACGCGCGGCCGGCTTTCGCACGACCGCGCATGCGGGCGAATTCGGGATGCCGTGGCGTAACGTCGAGACGGCCGTCGATCTGCTGCAGGTCGACCGTGTCGATCACGGCTATACGATCGTCGACAATCCCGAGCTGTGCGCGCGCTACGCGGAGCGCGGGATCGTGTTTACCGTTGTGCCGACGAATTCGTACTATCTGCGCACGCTGCCGCCGGAGCAGTGGGCCGAGCGGCATCCGATGCGCAAGATGCCTGGCCTCGGGTTGAAGATTCATCCGAACACGGACGATCCGACGTTGCACAAGGTCGATCCGAGCGAGGCGTGGGAACTGATGTTCAGTCATTTCGGCTTCACCGTGGCCGACTTGAAGCAGTTCATGCTGAACGGGATCGACGGCGCGTGGGTCGACGATGCAACGAAGGCTGCGTGGCGTGCCGCGTGGTCCCCGGAGTTCGATGCGCTCGCTGCAGCGCTCGCGGCGGGTTGAACGCGTTTCCTGGCTCAGCCCTTCGCCGGCACGATCAACGGAAGAACCGCAGCCAGTCGAACAGGCCTGGATGCTGCGCCGCACGCCGCCTCGGCGCCGGTGCGCTGCGCGGCCGGAAGTCCGGCGAGAACTGCACGTGCGGATCGATCGCATGCGCGCGCAGCGCCGCATCGTAGAACGATCCGACGATCGGCAGCGCGCTGTGCGCGCCCGCGCCCCAGTAGTCGCTGCGCAGCGTCACGCTGCCGTCGTCGAAGCCGACCCACGCGCCGGCCACCAGTTGCGGATGCATCAGGATGAACCAGCCATCCGTGTTGTCCTGCGTCGTGCCGGTCTTGCCCGCGACGTCGATCCGAATTCCGTAGCGCGAGCGGATGTCGGCGCCGGTGCCGTAATCCACGACGCCGCGCATCGCGTCGACGAGCGTCTGTGCCGCGGCCACCGGTAACGCACGCTCGGGCGGCGCACTGCCGAACGCGGCGAGCACCTTGCCGTCGCGATCCTCGATGCGCGTGATCATCTGCGGCGCGACGTACACGCCGCGGTTCGCGATCGTGCCGTACGCGGACACCATTTCCTTCAGCGTGACAGGGCTCGTGCCGAGCGCGAGCGACGGCACCGCGTCGAGCGGGCTGTCGCGCACACCCATCGCGCGCGCGAGCTGCGCGACTTTCGCGGCGCCTTCGTGCTGCATGACCTGCGCGGTGATGCGGTTGCGCGACAGCGCCAGCCCGTCGCGCAGCGTCATCGGCTCGCCGGTCGGCGGCTCCGCATCGGTCGGACGCCACACCGAGTGCGCATCGATCGGGATCGCGACGGGGCGGTCGACGAACGTGTCGCCCGGCCGCATCCCGTCTGCGAACGCGGCCGCATAGACGAACGGCTTGAAGGTCGAACCCGGCTGGCGCCGCGCCTGCGCGACGTGATCGAACGGCGCGCTGCCGAAATCGGGGCTGCCGACCCATGCGCGGATCGCGCCGTTGCGCGGATCGATCGCGACGAAGCCGGCCTGTACCTGCGTCTTGCGCTCGCACAGCGCCCGCATGAATGCGCGATTCGCGCCGAGCTGCTGCAGCGCAACTCCGTCGGCGAGCCCGGTGTCGCGTGCCTGCCGATACTCGGGCGTCTGGCGCATGAAGCCGCGGAACAGATCGTTGCGCAGCCCGCAGCCGGCCGGCCCGCGCCACGCGCCGTCGGCGATCGCCTGCAGCCGTTCGGTCTGCCGCGTCAGCGCCTGCGTGGCCATATCCTGCAGTCGCGCGTCGAGCGTCGTGTGCACGACGAGGCCGTCCGAGTAGAGATCGTGGTCGTTGCGGTCGGCCCACGCGATCAGCCACTTGCGCAGTTGCACCGCGAAATGCGGCGCGAGGCCCGGCTGCGCCGTCTGCGGCTCGAAGTCGACGCGCAGCGGCTGGTGCTGCAGTTTCGCGAGTTGCCGCGGCGACAGCATGCCCATCTGCGCCATCCGGCCGAGCACGATGTTGCGCCGCTGGACCGCGCGTTCCGGATTCAGCACCGGATTGTAGTAACTGTTGCCCTTCAGCATCCCGACGAGCGTCGCGCTTTCCGCGATGTCGAGCTGGTCCGCCGACTTGCCGAAGTAGGTGCGCGCGGCCATTTCGACGCCGTAAGCGTTGTACAGGAACGGCACGGTATTCAGGTAGGTTTCGAGAATCTCGTCCTTGCTGTACACCGATTCGATCTTGAACGCGGTGATCAGCTCCTTCATCTTGCGCGTGAGCGTCGGCGCGCGGCCGACTTCGTCGGGGTACAGATTGCGTGCGAGCTGCTGCGTGATCGTCGAGCCGCCCTGGCGGTTGCCCGAGAACGTCTGCAGCCCGGCCGCGAGCGTGCGGCGCCAGTCGATGCCGTGATGTGCATAGAAGCGGTGATCCTCGGTCGCGATCAGCGCGTCGACCATGTGCGGCGAGATCTGCTTGAGCGGCACCCATTCGCGGTTCACGGGCCGGAATTCGGCGATCAGCTGGCCGTCGGCCGACAGCACACGCGCGGGGCGGTCGATGCGCGCCTTGCGGATGTCGCCGATGCTCGGCGTGAACGGAACGAACGCGAGCAGGACCAGCAGGCCCAGCACGGGAATCGCGGCGAGCGTCAGCGCCACGCCGCGCCGGGTCGGATGGCGCAGGCGATGCAGCGCGCCGGCGCACAGTGCGCGCACGCGCGTGCGGCACGCGGCGGCGAGCGGCGCGACACGGGCGCGGCAACGGAGCCACGCATCTCGGAGAAACGGCACGAAGCGATTCAAGGCGGCAGGGGCGCGGAACGAAGACGCGCGATCCTAGCAAACGGAACCCGCGCGCCGGCCGCCGAAACGGCCGTTTGCTTGCAGGATTTACAGACGATTACGTTTGTTGCCCGCCGCCAACCTTTTATCGCGCGCGGGGCCGCGATTCCACCGACGAAACCACGTCCGCGAGCCGCTGCGCGGCCGCTTCCATCTGCGCGCGGCCGAATCCGCCGAAGCCGAGCACGAGCCCGGGGCGCGCCGTGCCGGGTGCGAACATCGGCGACACCGCACGCACCGCGACGCCGGCCCGGGCGGCGCGCGCGACCACGTCGAGATCGTCGATGCCCGCCGCGAGCCACAGCACGACGTGCATCCCCTGGTCGCCCGGCTGTACCCACGCGCGCTCGCGCGGCAGCCGCGCGCCGAGCGTGTCGATCAGCAGCGCGCGCTGTTCTGCATAGACGCCGCGCACGCGGCGGATGTGGCGATCGAGATGGCCTTCGGCGATGAACGCGGCGAGCACGTGCTGGTCGGCGGTCGGCGCGTGGCGGTCCATCAGCGCGCGCGCGCCGCAGAACGCGGGCACGAGATCGTCGGGTGCGATCACGTAGCCGAGCCGCAGCGACGGAAACAGGATCTTGCTGAAGGTGCCGAGATAGATCACGCGGTCGGGCGCGAGGCCCTGCAGCGACGGGAACGGATAGCCTTCGTAGCGCAATTCGCTGTCGTAGTCGTCTTCGACGACCCATGCGCGGTGCGCGCCCGCCCATGCGAGCAGCGCATTGCGCCGCGCCATGCTCAGCGGCATGCCGAGCGGGTACTGGTGCGACGGCGTGACGAACGCGGCGCGCGCATCGGGCGCGAGACGCACGCCCGCGTCGACGTCGAGGCCGTCGGCGTCGACCGGCACGCGCACCATCGCGTCGCGCCGCCCGGTGCTTTCGAGCAGCGCGGTGATGCCGCGATAGGCCGGATTCTCGACCCACGCACGATCGTTCTCGCCGAGCAGCACCTGGCTCGCGAGATGCAGCCCCTGCTGCGTGCCGCTCGTGATCACGACCTGGCCGGCATCGCAGCGCACCGAGCGCGACCGGCGCACGTAGTCGGCGATCGCCTCGCGCAGCGGCAGCGCGCCTTGCGGATCGGCATAGCCGGACGGCGCGCCGGCGCCGCGGGCGCGCAGGCGATTGCCGAGCCGGCGCCAGATGTCGTCGGGCGCGGTGAGGCCGACCGGCACCGAGATCGCGAACGGCATGGCCGGCAGCGGACTGAATTCGTGGGCGATTCGCGCGAAGGTGGCGGCGGGCTCGGGCAGGCCGTCGCGCACCGGGCGCCGACGCCGGGCGGGCGGCTCGGGCTCGGTGCCGGGCGCCGCCTCCGCGAGCGCGTTCGCGACCCGCGTGCCCGCGCCGCCGCGCGATTCGAGAAAGCCTTCGGCGACGAGCTGCGCATACGCGTCGACGACGGTGCCGCGCGCCACCTGCAGCGACGCGGCCAGCAGCCGCGTGGAAGGCAGCGCGTCGCCGGGCCGGACGTCGCCGCGGCGCACCGCGTCGCGCAGCGCCTGCGCGAGCTGGCGGCTCAGGTCGCCGGCTGCGCGGTCGAGCGCGCCGAGCGACGGGATTTCGACGATCCGGGCCGTTCTTGCCATGATTCTGGTCTGCTGAAATTGTTTTAAACCGGCTCTACAGGATAAACCAGTTTGCAGCCACAATCGAACCATGACGGGCCAGCCCCCGCGCCATTTCCCACCCCGTACGACCGTGGAGCCGACATGTACATTCCTGCCGATTACAACGAGCCCAACCCCGACGCGCTGCGCGAGCTGATCGTGCAGCATCCGTTCGGCAGCCTGATCACGCACGGCAAGAACGGGCTCGACGCGATCCATATTCCGTTCGTGCTGATGCCCGACGAGGACGGCGGGCTCGGCGAACTGCACGCACACGTCGCGCGTGCGAATCCGGTCTGGCAGGACGTCGCGGACGGCGACGAGGTGCTCGCGATCTTCCGTGCCGGCGACGCATACATCTCGCCGGGCTGGTATCCGAGCAAGCAGGCGACGCACCGGGAGGTGCCGACGTGGAACTACCGGGTCGTGCATGCGCACGGCCGCGTCACGGCGCGCGACGACGAGAAGTTCGTGCGCGGCGTGGTCGCGCGGCTGACGCGCACGCACGAAGCGTCGCAGCCGGTGCCGTGGAAAATGGGCGACGCGCCGCAGGACTTCATGGACGGGATGCTGCAATCGATTGTCGGGCTGCAGATCAAGATCACGCAGCTCATCGGCAAGCGCAAGCTCGGGCAGAACAAGCCCGAGGCCGATATTCGCGGCGCGGGCGAAGCGCTGGTCGCGAACGGCAATCTCGCGATCGGGAAGGCGATGCTGGCGGAAGCCGACTACAAGAACGAATAACTGGGCGGCCGCCAGATGAGGGCGGCCGTCGCTGAGATCAGATATGCAGTATGCGTACGCTCAGGAATGTCAAAAGCCAATGTATTGAGACGGCGATTGCAAAATATCCGAAGATGACTTCCGGGCGACGGCGGCGAGCGAACAGGCCGAAACCCAATGCTGCAAAGATGGCGGGTGGTCCGAACACATGGATAAACAGCAAGAGAGTCGAATGAAGGGTGGGGGCGCATGCGTCAACACCACCACCGCATTCGCCAGGGTGAGGTGCACAAAATCGTGCAAAACTGGCGCATATGCGCGCGTCTATCGCCGCCCATACAACGACGCTGATAAAGCCAGAGATAGCGAAAGCGACTGCGGCGAGAAAGCGTCGCATCATTTGATTTCCCAAAAATGGATCTGTTTAGCGTTGCGGAGGTCGGACCAACCAAAATCTGTTCCAGGCAAGAACGCCTGAAAACCGAAGGCCCGGCCAAACGTTGCTACAACACCGGGTATGCTGCTGAC
The DNA here is from genome assembly GCF_001523445.1 of Burkholderia sp. ABCPW 11. Lineage (NCBI taxonomy): Bacteria > Pseudomonadati > Pseudomonadota > Betaproteobacteria > Burkholderiales > Burkholderiaceae > Burkholderia > Burkholderia sp. ABCPW 11. The sequence continues at coordinate 47,388 of NZ_LOVM01000029.1, forward strand.
GGTCAGTCGTGATCCGCTCCATAAATCTATATGGCCACCACTCGCGTTCTCGGCCGATTCGCCACTGCGCGTCCAGTATCTTGAGAAGTGGATGATGCCGGTGCGGCCTTTGACCTTCGACTCCCAATCCTTCCCAGTAATGTTTTCGGCTTTAGGAAGACCTGCGAACGGCTGTAGCTGCAACCATGCACCCAGCTCATCAGCACGTGTTGCGGTGGGCTTCCCGTCAAGCAAGATACGGCCGATCGTCTTTGCGCCCGACATCGGTTTGACGTTCCTTGCATTGAACGACTTCATTCCGATACCGACACGGTGCAGAGTTACGCTAAGGCGAATGGCGCATTGATTGGCATACGTCGGATCGCGGTACGGATTGCCGGCCGGGAAGTTATCCCAAAGCTCTTTGAAGGCGACTCCTGCTAATGGCACCTCTTTCTCAGAATCTTTCGTGTCGGTAGTCCGGATTTTCGTGGGCTCGGTGTGTGGCATCGGTTACTCCCCGTTTCGCTTTGACAGCGCGTCATCACCCCAGTAGACGGTGTAATCGCTTGCCTCGTTACCGGTATGGATGCGGGGAAGTTTTCCGCTTGAATCAAGACGCCCGAAATGCATACGACCGTCAGACGTTTCGATATAGTAGGGCAATCCTTCCGTTACCTCCTTGGTCGCCCTTACCCGCTCGTCGAAAGCGCCTTTCCTGATCGATGTGATTCCGCCTGTCAGCGTGCGGCACGAAATGACTTCCCCGAGACCTTTTATCCCGTCATTGCACCAAGCTTCGCCGGCAAGCAATGCAACGATGTGCGGTGGAGTAGCGCAGTCGCACAGGACGACGTCGTTATCCAGCGCGACCTCTCCCCGAAGCTTGATCCGGTATGGGCCGCCGGCTTTTGCGATGGTGCCGACTTTTTGGCACACGGTACAGAATGCGTTACCCCCGATCAGGGCGGCTTGATGCCCGTGTACAAGAAACGGCGGGCCGTCGTATGCGTTAACCGTCCCACCGCTTGAAAGACTATCGCCCACGACTGCAATTCTTCTTTTCATTGATCGGCCCTCTCGGAAAGCCGTCATCGTAGCCGTGTCGCGCAATAGCGCATCTCGATATTGATAGGGTTCCTTGAACCACGCACGTTTAAAGCGGTAATTGTCAGGAGGAAACACACCCACTGCGACTCATGCATCCCAGGTGGGTGGGTTTGACGTTTCCGAATTAGTTTCCCCGCGGCTGCATACCATCTATTGCTGTCGTGCTCGACCTTCTCCCGCCTGCGCAAGCGCCCCCCGAATCGCGGCCTCCGTCTTGTCGTACCCGCCTTCGCCATACCGCGTATAGACGATCTTGCCGTTCGCGTCGATCAGGTACAGCGCGGGCCAGTACTGGTTGCCGTACGCGCGCCACGTGTCGTAGCGGTTGTCCTGCGCGACCGGATACCGGATGTCGAAGCGCTTGATCGCATCGGCGACGTTCTTCGCGTCGCGTTCGAACGGATATTCCGGCGTATGCACGCCGACCACGACGAGCCCCTGGTCGCGATACTTCCGATACCAGTCGTTCACGTACGGGATCGTATGAATGCAGTTGATGCACGAGTATGTCCAGAAATCGACGAGCACGACCTTGCCGCGCAACTGGTCGAGCGTCAGCGGCGGGCTGTTGTGCCAGCGGTCGATGCCGGTGAAACCGGGTGCCGTCGTGCCGGCCGGCGACGCCTGCACGCCCGCGTCGTCGCGGGTGCCGGCGAAGGCGGCGAGCCCGGCCGTGGCGGCGAGGGCGATGACGAGGGCGGCGGTCTTGAGTCGGGGCAGCATGGCGTTCTCCTGATCTTTGGGGGCCGCGGCGCGATGGCGGCGGCCGGGACGGGTTTCGACAGGCCCCATTAGGCGGCGCCGACGTATCTGCGATGTGTCCGGCCGGCCGCGCATGTGCAATGTTGTGTGTCGCTGCGGCGGCGCGATACATTGGGATACAAACGCGCGGCCGCCGTGCGGTATAAAAGCGGACATCGCCCGCCCGAACGAACCCGACACCGATACCGACAACGACTCATGGAAAAGATCGACCACGTGCTGATCGTCGACGACGATCGCGCGATCCGCGAACTGATCGCGGACTACCTGGAGAAGAACGGCATGCGCGTGTCGCTGGCCGCGAACGGCCGCGAGATGCGCAACGTGCTCGACGACGGCGCGCCCGACCTGATCGTGCTCGACCTGATGCTGCCCGGCGAGGACGGCCTGACGCTGTGCCGCGACCTGCGCGCCGGCAAGTTCCGCACGGTGCCGGTGCTGATGCTGACCGCACGCGGCGAGGAAACCGACCGCATCATCGGCCTCGAGATGGGCGCCGACGATTACCTGGCCAAGCCGTTCGCGGTGCGCGAGCTGCTCGCGCGGATCCGCTCGGTGCTGCGCCGCGCGCGCATGCTGCCGCCCGGCATGCAGGTGACGGAAACGGCCGCGCTGCTCGCGTTCGGCGAATGGCAGCTCGACACGACCGGGCGCCACCTGCTCGACGCCGACGGCACGCTGGTCGCGCTGAGCGGCGCCGAATACCGGCTGCTGCGCGTGTTCCTCGACAACCCGCAGCGCGTGCTGACGCGTGACCAGTTGCTCAACCTCACGCAAGGGCGCCAGTCCGACCCGTTCGACCGCTCGATCGACCTGCTCGTGAGCCGGCTGCGCCAGCGCCTGCGCGACGGCGCGCGCGAACCGCGCTACATCAAGACGCTGCGCAACGAGGGCTACGTGTTCTCGTCGGCCGTGACCGCCGTCGGCGGTACGCCATGAGCGCGCGCATGCCGTGGCGCTGGCCGCGCTCGCTGTTCGCGCGGCTCGCGCTGATCCTGTGCGTGGGCCTCGCGCTCGCGCAGACGCTGTCGTTCTGGCTCACCGTGACCGAGCGCGACCAGGCGACCACGAACCTGATGATGGGCTACATCGAGCGCGAGGTCGCGAGCTCGGTCGCGCTGCTCGACCATCTGCCGCCGGCCGAGCGCACCGCGTGGCTGCCGCGCCTTGCGCGGCGCAGCTATGCGTTCATCCTCGGGCCCGGCCAAACCGGCACGCCGCCGGAGGCGCGGCTGTCGGCGCGCGTCGAGCGCTCGATTTCGGACGGCATCGGCGGCGACTACCCGCTGACCGCGAATTCGATCCCCGGCGACCGCGAACATCTGCAGGTGCATCTGCGGCTGACCGACGGATCGCCGCTGACGATCGACATCCACCCGATGTCGACGGTGCCGCTGTCGGGCTGGCTGCCGGCCGTGCTCGTGGTGCAGCTCGCGGTGCTGGCCGCGTGCTGCTGGCTCGCGGTGCGGCTCGCCACGCGGCCGCTCAAGCAGCTCGCGCAGGCCGCCGACGCGCTCGGCCCCGATCTGAAAGGCGAGCGGCTGAGCGAAGAGGGGCCGTCGGAAGTCGCGCGCGCCGCGCGGGCATTCAACGCGATGCAGGACCGCATCGCGCAGTACATGGCCGAGCGCATGCAGATCCTCGCGTCGATCTCGCACGATCTGCAGACGCCGATCACGCGGATGCGGCTGCGCGTCGACGTGATGGACGACGACACGCAGGGTGCCAAGCTGCGCCAGGACCTGCTGGAGATGGAGCATCTGGTGAAGGAGGGCGTCGCGTACGCGCGAACGCTGCACGGTACCGAGGAAGCCGCGCGCCGCATCGATCTCGACGCGCTGCTCGACAGCATCGTGTACGACTACACGGATGCCGGGCAGGACGTCGCGCTGCACAGCCGCGCGCCGCTCGCGCTCGTCACGCGGCCGAAGGCGCTGCGCCGCATCGTCGGCAACCTGGTCGACAACGCGCTGAAGTTCGCGGGCGCGGCCGAGATCGACGTGCAGGCGGCGCCGGACGGCGGCGCGGTGATCGCGGTGCTCGATCGCGGGCCCGGCATTCCGGACGATCAGCTCGACGCGGTGTTCGAGCCGTTCCGGCGCGTGGAGACCTCGCGCAATCGCGATACGGGCGGCACGGGGCTCGGCCTCGCGATCGCGCGGCAACTCGCGCTTGCGATGGGCGGCACGCTCACGCTGAACAACCGGCCCGACGGCGGCGGGCTCGAAGCGAGGCTGACGCTGAGAAGCGCGGGATGACGCGACGCGGTGCGCGAGCGTCGCGGTTTCGGTCGCGGGCCGATGCGTGTGACGTGTGCGATGTGTGCGACGTCGTACGCGTTGCGGATGCGCGTCAGCAGCGGCCGGTGCGCAGCGCGACGGTCCAGTCGTCGCGGCCGCGCGAAGCCGCGACGGCGGCGGCCGTGTGCCAGTCGTATTCGACCGCATGGAATTCGACGGTCCAGCCGGCCGCCGTGCGCGACACCATCGCGTAGCGCGCATGGGGCGAGCCGGTCTCGATCCGGTGCGGATGCGGCAGGTCGTCCGCGTACGCCTGCAGCCCGACGCTGCCCGGATTGACGATCAGCCGGCCGTCGTCGAGCTTCGCGGTACGCGGCACGTGCGTGTGGCCGCACAGGATCAGCGACGCCGCCGTGTCGCCCGCGCGCTGCGCGACCTCGTCGGGCGTGGCCGCGCGGCAGCCGTCGGGCGTGACCGTTTCGAGGAAATAGACGAGATCGCTGGCCGGCGTGCCGTGCACCATCAGCACGTCGCCGTCGAGCATCAGGCGTTCGGGCAGCGCGGCGATCCAGTCGAGCTGGTCGGCGCGCAGTGTGTCGTGCGCCCAGCGATCGGACAGCCGCATCGCGTCGCGATCGTAGGTGAGCAACTGCCGTTCGTGATTGCCCTTGACGGTCGGCAGGCCGAGCGCGATCAGGCGGTCGGCCGTCTCGGCCGGATGGAGCGCGCCCGACACGATGTCGCCGAGATTGACGATCACGTCGGCGCCGCGGCGGCGGACGTCGTCGAGCACCGCGTCGAGCGCGGCGAGATTGCCGTGGATGTCGGACAGCGCGGCGATTTTCATGGCGGGGCGTCGATGAGGGGAGCGGCGATTGTCGCGCAATTCGGCGCGGGCCGTCCAATCGCGTCGCGGCGTCGGCGCGCGAGGCCGCGGGCGGCGCGTCAGTCGGTCGCGAGCCGTGCGTACATCGCGAAATCGCCCGGCGTGCCGCGCACCATCTTGTAGGCGCGCAGCAGCCCTTCGTAGCGGTAGCCGCACTTCTGCAGCACGCGCGCGGAGCCCGCGTTGCCGGTCAGCACGACGGCCTGCATGCGGATGAAGCCGCCGTGCGCGAACGCCCACGCGGTGACGGCTTCGCATACCGCGCTCGCGATGCCGCGCCCCCAGTGCGACGGCGCGAGGTCGTACGCGATCTCCGCGGAGCGGTTCACGGTGGACACCGTATGCAGCCCGATCGTCCCTGCGAGCGCGCCCGACGCCGTGTCGACGATCGCGAGACGCCGGACCGAATCCGGATCGGCCGATTCGATGTCGTCGAACAGCGGCAGCAGATCGTCGGGCGAGCGCAGGTTCCAGCTCGTGTGACGGACGACGTCGGGATTCGACAGATACGCGTACCACGCGTCGAGGTCCGCGCGTTCGAGTTGCCGGAGCGACAGGCCGGGGAATCCGGAGCGGGGCGGTGCGGCGATTCTCATCGGACGGCGCCTACGCGGCATGGCGTCGGTACAGCGCCAGCGACCCGGCGAGCGCGACGAGCATCGCGCCGCACGTGCGTTCGAGCCACAGCGCGCCCGAGCGCTTCAGCAGTCGCACCGCGCGTGCGCCGAGCAGCGCGTAGCCGAACATCACGACGCCGTCGAGCAGCGCGAACGTGACCGCGAGCGCGACGTATTGCGGCGCGAGCGGCGCCTGCGGATCGAGGAACTGCGGCAGGAACGCGGAGAAGAACAGATAGCCCTTCGGGTTCGTCACCGCGGTCAGGAAGCTTTTCGCGAAGATCGACGCGTGGTGTCCGGAGGCCGTGCCGTCTTGCGCGGCCGCGACGTCGAGCGATCCCTTCGACATCAGCAGCCGGATGCCGACATAGGCGAGGTAGGCGGCGCCGAGCCATTTCACGACCGAGAACCAGAACGCCGACGCCATCAGCAGCGCGCCGAGGCCGAGCGCGACCGCGACGATCAGCACGAAGTCCGACAGCATCGCGCCCGCGAAACCGTAGGCCGCGCGGCGCACGCCGTAACGCGAGCCGTTGGTCAGCGCGAGTAGCACGGTCGGGCCGGGTGTCGCGATGCCGACGAACGCGACGGCGGCGAAGATCAGCAGGGTCGTTTCATGCATGAAGAAGCTCCCGGTGGAAGGCGCGCAGCCGATTATCGTCCGCGTCGCCCCGCGCTGTACAGGCGCGACGGCCGCACGCCCGGCCGCGCATCCGACTATCTCAATTTTGACAAGAAACTGTTGTCATTATTCCGCTTTGGAACGGAACCGGTTCCAACTACCATACCGGCCGCAGCGGGCATGCCCGCCGCTTCGTCGCGCGCGAACGTCACCGGCCTCGCACCGCCGGCGGATGTCGGCGCCCGCGCGCTACTCGCCATAGCCAGAACAACGGGTTCACCGCCCGGAGACATGAAACCATGAACAAGCAACTGATCGCAGCCCCGCTGCTGCTCTCGCTCGCGGGTATCGCCGCCGCGCAAAGCTCCGTCACGCTGTACGGCATCGTCGATGCGGGCGTGACCTATCGCAGCAACGAACGCGTCGGCTCCGCGGGCGCATACACCGGGCATTCGAGCGTCGGGCTCACGACCGGCAACCTGTCCGGCAGCCGCTGGGGCATCAAGGGTTCCGAGGATCTCGGCGGCGGGATGCGCGCGCTGTTCGTCCTCGAGAACGGCTTCGACATCACCAACGGCACGTCGGGCCAGGGCGGCCGCCAGTTCGGCCGGCAGGCGTTCGTCGGCGTCGGCAGCGATCGCTACGGCACGATCACGCTCGGCCGCCAGTACACGTCGCTCGACGATTTCGTGAGCCCGGTCGGCCCGTCGTCGTTCATCGGCGGCTTCGGTGCGCACCCGGGCGACATCGACGATCTCGACCAGACCGCGCGCGTCGACAGCGCGATCAAGTACACGAGCGCGAACTACTCGGGCTTCACGTTCGGCGCGCTGTACGGCTTCGGCGGCCAGCCGGGCAGCATGAAGCAGCGCAACACGTGGAGCGTCGGCGCCGCGTACGCGGCCGGCCCGCTGCGCGTGGGCGTCGGCTACGAGCGCTCGGACAACAGCAAGACGGGCGCGACCGATCCGACGGCGGGCAAGTGGCAGAGCACCGACGACGGCCTGTTCAATTCGTCGATCAACGAAGGCTACGCGAGCGCGCAGTCGCAGCAGGTGATCGCGACGGGCGCGACGTACGACTTCGGCCCGGCCGTCGTCGGCGTGAACTACAGCAACGTGCAGTACCGCGGCGGCGCGCAGTCGCTGTTCAGCGGCCACGCGACCTTCAACGTCGCGGGCGTGTTCACGCGCTGGAACGTTCAGCCGCAGACGCAGCTGTTCGCCGGCTACAGCTACACGCGCGGCAGCGACGTCGACGGCATCGACAACCGCGCGCAGTATCACAACGTCACGCTCGGCGCCGTCTACGACCTGTCGAAGCGCACCAGCGTGTACCTGCTCGGCGCGTATCAGCATGCGTCCGGCACGACGCTCGACGCGCTCGGCCGGCCGGTGGCCGCGACCGCGTCGGTGTCGGACAAGGCGAACGGCCATTCGTCCGATTCGCGGTCGCAGGCAATCGTGAGCCTGGGGCTGCGCCAGAAGTTCTGACGCAGCGATCGTTGCGCATGCAACGGGGCCCGCTGCCGCTACGCTGCGGGCTCCGTCGTGTGCAGGCTCCTGTACTGTCGCCTCCCTTTTCGAGGAGACGACATGACCCGAACATTTTCCGCGCGCTGCCTGTGCGGCGCCGTGACCGTCACGCTGTGCGGCGAGCCGGCGGCGCGTGCGAATTGCCATTGCGCGACCTGCCGCGATTTCTATGGCACGCCGATGCTGTCCGCAACCGCATGGCCGCCGGAGCAGGTGACGATCGACGGCGGCCACGCGACGTTCCCGCATCCGTCGAAGTCGATGTCGCGCGCGTGGTGCGCGTCGTGCGGCGAGATCGTGTTCGGGACGAACCGGCTCGGCATGCGCGTCGTGCCGAACAGCCTGACTGCGCGTGCGCATGGCGGGCAATTGCCCGGCGACCTGCAGCCGACGATGCACCTGTTCTACCGGCAACGCGTGATCGACGTCGTCGATGCCCTGCCGAAATACGTCGACGGCTGGGACGGCCCGACGTTCGACCCGACGAACTGAACGATCGGCGCCGCGCGCGGTACGGCCGGCGCGCATTTTTCCGCCACATTCTCCTTTCCCTCCCGCTTTCCCCGCCGTGCGCGAAATCGCAAAAACAGCGGATCGCGCCGGATTAATATTTTTTCTCTTTCATTTAAATTTCGATTTGTAATAATCGAACGGCTTCCGGCGAATGAAAAGGAATGCAGTCATGTCAGAAAAAATGACGTGCTTGCATTCGACGACCCGGAAGAAAATGCCGGGAAATGCGCCGAAACCGCGCGGCTGGCAGGCCGTCGGGATGCGGGTTCGCAGATTTTGCGATCGTTGACGAAAAAGCGCCGGACGGCAAAAGGCGCGGAGTGAATAATTCGGAGTAACGGCGAATGCGCATTGCCGGAATCACCAATATTTCATGCGCCGCGATTTACAGTGTCGACCATTGTTCGTCTGGGAGCATTATTCATGTCAATGAAACAAATTCGCGCGGCATTGCTGGGAATGTGCATGGCGATGCTGGCGCCGGCAAGCCATGCGCAGGCGCAATACACGACCGACTGGCTCGCGAACACGTACGGCACGCTGGCCTCGCACGTCGGCAACGGCGCGCGCTCGATGTGGGTTGCGCCCGAAGGCGTGATCTATACGGCGTCGCGCTGGGACGAGAACGCGGGCGGCGTCGCGATCTACCAGAACGGCCAGCCGCTCGGCACGATCGGCATCCACGACGAATTCCAGGGCGGCGCGATCACCGGCAATTCGACGTCGCTGTTCGTCGCGCTCGGCTACAACCGCACGTTCGGCAGCGGCTCGGTGGGCCGCTACAACCGGAGCACGAACCAGCGCGACCTGCGCATTCCGGTCAGCACGTGGACGGGCATCCAGTATGCGGACGTGATCACGGGCCTCGCGACGGGCGGCAACCTGCTGTACGTAAGCGACTTCTACGGCAACCGCGTACGCGTCTATACGACCGACGGCGTATGGCAGCGCGACATCGGCGTGCAGGGCCCCGGCGCGCTGGCGCTCGACGCGGCCGGCAACCTGTGGGTCGCGCGCAAGAGCGCGGGCGTCGTCGCGCAATTCAGCGCGACCGGCGCGGCGATGAACACGCTGCAGATGGCGGCCGGCGCGCGGCCGGCGTCGCTGTACTTCGATGCGTCGATGGGCAGGCTGATGGTGGGCGACGAAGGGCCCGACATGAACATCAAGGTGTATGGCGGGCTGCCCGGGCTACCGGTGCAGATCGGCACGTTCGGCGTGCAGGGCGGCTATCTCGACACGACGACGGGCATCAAGGGGCAGGTGGGCGACAAGCGCTTCACGCGCGTCGCGGCGCTCGGCAAGGATGCCGCCGGCAACCTGTACGTGCTGAACAACGCATGGGGCGGCGGCTGGGATCTCGGCCGCAACGGCAGTACCGATCTGCATTCGTACAGCCCGATCGGCACGCTGCAATGGAAGCTGCAGGCGCTGAACTTCGAGGGCATCGCCGCGCCCGACCCCGCGACCGACGGCACGTTGTTCTTCAGCGGCAACAACGTCTATACGGGCACCGCGGGCGGCACGTTCGTCGCGAACACGGTCGATCCGTTCAGCTATCCGAAGGACCCGCGCCTCGACATGAACGACTATCAGCGCGGCCAGCACTTCGGCCAGCTCGTGACGGTCGGCGGCAACCGGATCCTCGTCGCGTCGGGCCAGAACCCGGGCAACTTCAACTTCTATTACTTCAACCCCGCGAGCGGCTATATCGCGATTCCGGCCGGCTCGCTGCCCGGCAAGCCGTTCAACACGACGCTGCAGGTGACGGCCGGTTTCGACATCGACGGCAACGGCGACGTGTGGGCCGGACTGAACGGCTCCAACGTGATCACGCGCTACCCGATGACGGGCTTCGACGCGACCGGCAAGCCTTCATGGGGCAAGCCGGTGACGACGGCCGTGCCGAGCAGCGTGGCGCCCGTGACGCGCATCATCTACCAGGCCGACAGCGACACGATGATCCTCGCGCAGGGCCTTGCGGGCAACTGGGACTGGACCGCGATGAACGGGCACATCGAGGTCTATCGCGGCTGGAAGAACGGCAACACGAGCACGCCGAACCCGGTGATCAACCTGACGAGCGCGAACCCCAAGTCGATCGCGGCGGCCGGCCACTACCTGTTCGTCGGCTATGTGCACACGGTGCCGAACATCGACGTATTCGACCTGAACACCGGCGCGCTCGTCACGACGCTGACGAACTCGAACGCGGCGGCGATGGACGTCGGCAACGACGTCGATTCGATGTACGGCGTGCGCGCGTATCTGCGCTCGACCGGCGAATACGTGATCACGAAGGACAACTACAACGGCTCGAGCATCGTCGTGTATCGCTGGCGCCCGTGAGCGCGCCGCAGCGTCAGAACGATACCGTCGTGGTCAGCGTGACGAGCCGCGGCTCGCCGACCGCGACGATCAGGTTGCTGTTGCTCGACGGATAGTAGTTCTTGTCGAGCAGGTTCTTCACGTTGAGCTGGAAGCGGGTCGGGAATTTGCCGATCGTCGTTTCGTACGCTGCGAACGCGTCGACGGTCACGTAGCCGGGCAGCGTGAAGCTGTTCGCCGTGTCGCCCGAGCGCGCGCCGACGAGCCGCGCTCCGCCGCCGAAGCGCCAGCGCCCGGGCAGGTTCGCGATGGCCGTGTCGTAGACCGCGAACAGGCTGCCCGTGTGGCGCGCGACGTTGACGAGCGGCGTATTGCTGTCGCGATCGTTCGCGTTCGTATACGCATAGCTGCCGATCACGCTCAGGTGGCGCGTGATTTGCCCGGCGACGTCGAGTTCGATTCCGCGCGAGCGCGCGGTGCCGATCGTCGACGTGATGTCGCCGACCGTGACCGCGACGTTGCGCTTGTCGATCTGGTACACGGCGAGCGTGCCCGTGATCGCGGGCTTCAGGCTGAATTTCAGCCCGGCCTCGAGCACGCGGCCGTATTCCGGCGCGAGCGGCGCCGCGACGTTCGACGCGACGTTCGGCTTGAACGAGCGGCTCACGTTCGCGTAGGCGGTCAGCGCCGGCGTGAGCGCATACGCGAGCCCGAACTGCGGCAGCCAGACGCTGCCGCGCGAGCGGTCGGCGAACACGAACGGCCGGCCCATCCCCGATTCCTGCTGCCAGTTTTCCCAGCGCAGCCCGCCTACCGCCGTGAGGCGCTCGGTGATCTTCACCGAGTCCTGCACGATCGTCGAATACGCATGCACGACCGAGCGCGAATCGCTTTGTTTCGTATTGGGTACGCCGCCGGGCGCGAGCAGGCCGTACACGGGATCGTAGAGATCGAAGCCCGTCGTCGCCTTGCCGCGGATCGTGTCGCCGCGGAAGCTGCGCTGCCGTTCGTATTCGCCGCCGACGTAGATCGCGTGGTGCATGCCCGCGAGCGTCACGTTGCCGAGCAGGCCGAGCGTCGCGATCTGGTCGGAATCGTTGCGTCCGAGGTTCGCATCGGACGAGCGCGTCAGCGCGCCGGTCCTGCTGTTGAACGCGGTGGCGCGCGTGAGGAACTGGTCGTAACGGTCGCGGCCCCAGCCGTAGGTCGCGCGCACGCGCCATGCATCGGAGAAGCGGTGCTCGATGCGCGTACGCAGCGTTTCCTGGATGCCGCTGCTTTGCGACCACGCTTCCTCGTAGCGGCGATAGCGCAGCGCATCGTCGAGCTGGCCGTTCACGAGCACGGTGCCGCGGTCGAACGGCGTCGTGTAGTCGACGTACTGGTAGCTGACGTCGATCGACGTGTTCGCGTTGTGCCACGACAGCGCGGGCGCGATCAGCGCATTGCGTTCGCGGCCGAAGCTGCGCCAGTAGCGGCTCGTGTCGTATTCGCCGGTCAGCCGGAATGCGAGCGTGCCGCCCGCGACTTGGCCCGGCTTGCCGAGCGGCCCCGTGAGATCGAACTGCGCGTTGCTGCCGCCGTGGTTCGTGCGCGACGCGGAGATCGAGCCGCCGAACGTGTCTTCCGGCTTGCGCGTGACGAGGTTGATCACGCCGCCCGGGTCCTGCATCCCGTACAGCAGCGAAGCGGGGCCCTTCAGCACTTCGACGCGATCGATCGTCGCGAGATAGCTGTGCAGCACCGGCGTGCGCACGCCGTCGACGAGCACCGAGCCGTCGTTGTTCGATCCGAAGCCGCGCTTGATGAACGCGTCGCGCGTGCCGCCGAGCGTGTTCGTTTGCGTGACGCCGCTGATGTTGCCGAGCACGTCGTCGAGCGAGCGCGCCTGCTGATCCTGCATCACGCTGCTGCTGACCACCGCGACCGATTGCGGGATCTCCTTGAGCGCACGGTCGCCGCCGCCCGCGATGCTCGTCGTGCGCGGCTGATAGCCGATCGTCGGATCGACGGCGGCCGACGCGTTGACGCTGATCGCCGGGAGTTCGGCGGCCGGCGCGGCGGCGGGTGCGGACGCAGCGGGTTCAGCGCCGGCCGCTTGTGCGCCGCTCGCGGCGCACAGGGTGAGCAGGACCGGCAGGCGTGTGCGCCACGGACGCAGGGTCCGGGCACGGCGGGGCGTTCGGCGGAGTGGCATGAATCGATGCAGGAAGAGGAATGCTGAGGATCGCGTTGCGGGTCGCGGCCCGCGGCGTCGCGGCCAGGACGCGCATGATATATGTAATGAGAATCGTTTGCAATTGTTGGGATGACTGGACAGCGCTCGCCGCTCGATTGCTGGCCTGCCGGCAGTCTGCTACCGTAGCGGCCAAAATCACACGCAGTGAAATTCAACGAGAGAGCCGGGGGCCGCACCATGTCATCTTCCTGTCACGTCGCGTTCAGCGCGGCGCCATGCACGGCGCACGACCACGCGGGCGACGAAGCGATCGCAGCCGTGTACCGCCATCCGAACGATTCAAGCAACGGAAGCGAATTCAACCGGCGCCACCACGCCGGGCTTCGATGACTTCAACCACCACGCTGGACGGGAGACCACCCATGAAGAAGATTTCCGCGCCGTTCATGACGGCCGCGCTTGCGGCCTGCGCGCTGCTGTCGTGCGTTCACCAGGCCGCCTGTGCGGCGTCGAACGCCGAACCCGCGATCGACGTGCATTACGGCGCCGTGATCGAGGCCTATACGCAGGACATGGCTGCCGCGAAGACGAAGTACGACGGCAAGCGCCTCACGTTCGTCGGCGCCGTGATCCGGATGGGCAGCGATCCGGACGGCACGTATTTCGGTGCGCTGACGGCCGATGGCGAGCAGTTCGACACGCATTTCGATGTGGCCGACCAGGGCGCGCTGAAGCCGAAATTTCCCGGCGGCGAGATCAAGCCGTTCGTCACGTCCGCGGCGTTCCGGTTCAGCTGTGTCAACGAAGGCTATATCGACGCGCCGGTGCTGCCGGGGTTGAAACTGTCGCATTGCCGGCTCGCCGATTGAGCTGAGCGACAGGCGCACGCCGGCGTGCGATGGTCAAGCGGGTTCGGGTTGCAGCGCCATTGATCGGTCGGGAATTCAGGTGTATTGATCGATGGCCGGCCGGAAAGCGCCATGGATCGTTCCAGTATTGTGGTCGGCCGCCGCGTGTCGGGCGGTCGATCTACCGATCTACAGGTCTACAGATCGAGTACCAGCAGCTCGGTTCGCGATCGCGAGCAGCACGGCATGAACTGGCCGCCGGCCGCCTTTTCGTCGTCGGTCAGATACGCATCGCGATGATCGGGCTCGCCTTCGAGCACGCGGGTCAAGCAGGTGCCGCACACGCCTTGCTCGCACGACGTCAGCACGTCGACGCCGTTCGCCGCCAGCGCCGCAATCACCGTGCATCCGACCGGCACGTCGATCACCTTGCCGCTGCTCGCGATCCGCACCTGGAATGCGCGATCGGCGCCGGATGGCGCGACCGCGCCGCCGAAGAACTCGTAATGCAGCCGCGCTTCGCCCCAGCCGCGCTCGCGTGCCGCGTTCAGCACCGCATCCATGAAGCCGCGCGGGCCGCATACGTACAGATGCGTGCCGTCGGGCGCGCCGGCGAGCACGGCAGCCAGATCGAAACGTTGCGCGGGATCGCCGTCGTCGACGTGCAAGCGCGTGCGATCGCGAAACCCGGCCGCATTGATCCGCTCGACGAAGGCCATGCGATCGGCCGAACGCGCGCAGTAATGCATGTCGAACGGCATGCCGGACGAGAACAGCCGTTCCGCCATGCTGAGAATCGGCGTGACGCCGATCCCGCCGGCGAGTAACAGATGGTGCGGCGCGTCGGCGGCGAGCGGGAATTGATTGCGCGGCGTGCCGATCCGCACGGTATCGCCTTGCCGGACTTCGTCGTGAATCGCCCGCGATCCTCCTCGACCTTCGGCCTCGCGCAGCACCGCGATCTGGTAACGATCGCGTTGCTCCGGGTGGTTGCACAGCGAATACTGGCGCACGAGCCCGCCCGGCAGATGCACGTCGATATGGGCGCCGGCGTCGAAGCGCGGCAATGGCGAGCCGTCGTCGCTGACCAGTTCGAAGCCGCAGATGTCGCGCGCTTCCTGCCACCTGCGGGCCACCCGGACCGTCAATGTCGCGCCGCTCATGACGCCTCCTTGACGTGCGCGACCGGAATCGCGGGCCGCTGCGGGCTCGCCGCGTTTTCGGCGGCGAGCAGCCGGTCGATCACCTTGCGCGACAGCACGCCGCCGGCATCGATGTTGAGCTTGAGGAGCGTGCGCTCGGGCCACTGCTCGAGATTGCGCTGCTGTCGCTCGAGCATCTCGAGATCTTCCGCGAAAATCTTGCCCTGGCCTTCGCGGATCTCGGCGGTCAGCGCGTGATCGTCGGGCCGGAAGTTGCGCGCCATCCCCCAGAAGTACCAGATCGACGTGTCCGTCTCGGGCGTGATGAAGTCGACCACGATCGACGACGCCTTCTTGTCCGCCGGTGCGTCGTAGCCGCCGTGGCCCGCATGCGCGACGCCCACTTCGATCATCACGTGGCTCGGCGGCGCGAAGCGGCAGATCTGCCAGCGGTCGACCGGCACGTCGTCGGCGAGCCCGTTGCCGCGCAGCGCCATCCGCCAGAACGGCGGCGGCATCACGTTCTCCATGAAGCGGCTCGTGACGACTTCGTCGCCGTGGCCGGTCGTCTTCGGCGGCGCTTCGTCGATTTCCTTCTGGCCGATGCTCGTCGCATGCACGTAGGTCTCGTGCGTGAGATCCATCAGATTGTCGATCATCAGCCGGTAGTCGCAGCGAATGTGATACAGGCCGCCGCCGTGCGTCCAGGCCGGATCCTCGGCCCACGCCAGCGCGGGCAGTTTGGCGGGATCGGCTTCGGACGCGTCCCCCGGCCAGACCCACACGAAGCCGTACCGCTCGACCGCCGGGAAGCTGCGAATCGGCGGGAAACCGCCGACGCGCTGGCCCGGCATGCCGGTCGTCTTGCCGTTGCAGCCCATTTCCAGCCCGTGATAGCCGCACACGAGCACGCCGTCGCGCACGAACCCCAGCGACAGCGGTGCGCCGCGATGCGGGCAGAAATCCTCGAGCGCGGCGATCTGGCCGTCCGCCGCGCGGTAGAACACCATCGACTCGTTGCAGATCTTGCGGCCCAGCGGCTTGCCGTCGATCTCGTCAGGCGTGCACGCCACGTACCACGCGTTCTTGAGAAACATGATCTTTGTCTCCTTCGAGGCGGTGCCGCCGGGGATGCGGCCCGATCTTCATTCCGTGTACTGAATGAGATTCAGTGTACTCATTGAAATTGGCGGGAGCAAGGCGGGCGGTATACTGGTTTTCCCGGGAAAATGGCGCGACGCGGCGCCATGCCGACGGCGCGCGCAACCGGCGTGCGCCGCCTACGTCATCGACTCATTCATGGAAAAAACGAATCCCGCCGACCTGCCGGCTTTCCCGATCGACCTGTACGACGAACCCGGGCACCTGATCCGGCGCGCGCACCAGATCGCGGTTGCGATGTTCTACGAGAAGCTGGGCCGCGACGTGACGCCCGTGCAGTACGCGGTGCTGCGGATGCTCTACGAGAATCCGGGGCTCGACCAGGTCACGCTCGCGCAACGGGTGGCGCTCGACACGTCGACCACTGCCGATCTCGCGGTCCGGCTCGAAGCGAAAGGATTGATCGTCCGCGAAGTGCTGCCGCGGCGTCAGCGTCGCCTGCTGCTGACGCCGGCGGGCGTCGAATTGCTCACGCAGCTCATTCCGTTGGTGCAGGAACTGCGCGCCGGCCTGTTCGACGGGATGGGCGACGACGATTCGCAGGAACTGATGCGCCTGTTGCGCAAGTTCGTCCATTTGAACAACGAGCAGAGTCGCGCGCCGCTGCGGGTGAGCGAGGATTCGTAGCGGCGCCGAGCCGACGGCGCGGAGGCTGCGGCGGGGCGGCAGCTTCCGCGCTGCCCGACGGCGTCACGCGCGTGACGCTTGCCCTTCCAGCCGCCGCACGGCTTCGGCCACTTCGTTCCTGAAGCGCACGAGCGCCGCCTGTTCCGGCGCCGGCGGCTGCACGGCCGCCCACAGCATGTCGATCAACTGCGTGGCCGTCGTTTCCGTATCGAGCTTGCGGTGCCCGAGGATCGCGTCCCACAGCACGTGCTCGATCGGCCCGAACACCATCGAGCGCAGCAGGCTGAGCGGCAGATCCGCGCGAACCTGCCCGGCCGTCTGGCCGCGCGCGAGCACGTCCATCAGCGGCGCCGTGTAGCGGCGCTGCAGCGCGGTGAGTTCGTCGCTCAGCGCATGCTGCTTCGCGCGGCCTTCCGACAGCACCAGCGCGCACAATCCCGTGCCGTTCACGAGCATCAGCCGCAGGTGCGTGCGCACGATGAACGCGAACTGCTGCTGCACCGACGCGTCCCGCGGCATCCCGTGTTCGAACGCCGCGATGATTTCGTCGTACCAGTCGGCGATCACGCGCGCGCACAGCTCGCGCTTGCCGCGGAAATAGCTGAACACCGTCGCCTCCGACACACCCACGCGCTGGGCGATCTCGGCGGCCGTCGCATGCTCGTAACCTTTTTCGGCAAACACTTCCCGGCCGGCGCGCAGAATGTCCTGCACGCGCTGCTGGGATTTGCGCCCGGCGGGTGCGCGCGGCGTGTCGGCGCGGTCGGCTTTGGCGGTGGCGGTCATGGTGTCGGCGGGAGCGGCTGTCATGCTCGCATGATAGCTGAGTATCACTCAGAAAACTATTGACGCCGAACCCGGCGAGGCGCGAAACTGTGCAAAATTTCCGCTGTATAGGTCAATGAATCGGCGTATTCATTCGATGTGAGCAAAACTCAGAAATCGGTGGGTACGACACACTTTCTGGAGACGGAGGAGACATGATCAACCTGCCCGGCGTGCAATTCATGCTCGGTGAAGACATCGAGATGCTGCGCGACGCCGTCGCGACGTTTGCGGCGAAGGAAATCGCGCCGCGCGCGGCGGAGGTCGACCGCACCGACCAGTTCCCGATGGATCTGTGGAAGAAGTTCGGCGATCTCGGCGTGCTCGGCATGACCGTCTCCGAGGAATACGGCGGCGCGAACATGGGCTACACCGCGCACATGGTCGCGATGGAAGAGATCTCGCGCGCGTCGGCGTCGATCGGCCTGTCGTACGGCGCGCACTCGAACCTGTGCGTGAACCAGATCCACCGCAACGGCACCGACGCGCAAAAGCGGAAGTACCTGCCGAAGCTCGTGTCGGGCGAACACGTCGGCGCCCTCGCGATGAGCGAGCCTAATGCCGGCTCCGACGTCGTCAGCATGAAGCTGCGCGCGGACAAGCGCGGCGACCGCTACGTGCTCAACGGCACGAAGATGTGGATCACCAACGGCCCCGATTGCGACACGCTCGTCGTCTACGCGAAGACGGACGTCGAAGCCGGCCCGCGCGGCATCACCGCATTCATCGTCGAGAAGGGGATGAAGGGTTTCTCGGTCGCGCAGAAGCTCGACAAGCTCGGCATGCGCGGCTCGCACACGGGCGAGCTCGTGTTCCAGGACGTCGAAGTGCCGGAAGAGAACATCCTCGGCCAACTGAACGGCGGTGTGAAGGTGCTGATGAGCGGCCTCGACTACGAGCGCGCAGTATTGTCGGGCGGCCCGACGGGCATCATGGCTGCGTGTCTCGACGCGGTGGTGCCGTATATCCACGACCGCAAGCAGTTCGGCCAGTCGATCGGCGAATTCCAGCTGATCCAGGGCAAGGTCGCCGACATGTACACCACGTTCCAGGCGTGCCGCGCGTACCTGTACGCAGTGGGCCGCCATCTCGACTCGGCGGGCAGCGACCACATTCGCCAGGTGCGCAAGGACTGCGCGGGCGTGATCCTCTACACGGCCGAGAAGGCGACGTGGATGGCCGGCGAGGCGATCCAGATCCTCGGCGGCAACGGCTACATCAACGAATACCCGGTCGGGCGCCTGTGGCGCGATGCGAAGCTGTACGAAATCGGCGCCGGCACGAGCGAGATCCGCCGGATGCTGATCGGCCGCGAGCTGTTCGCGGAAACGATGTAACGCCCCACGCCACCCGAACGGAGCCCCGTCGATGCCGATCATCGAATCGAAACTGAACCCGCGTTCGGAAGACTTCCGCGCGAACGCCGCGGCACTCGAGGCGGTCGTCGCCGACCTGCGCGCGAAGATCGAACAGCTCGCGCAGGGCGGCGGCCAGGCCGCGCGCGACAAGCACCTGGCGCGCGGCAAGCTGCTGCCGCGCGAGCGCATCGCGCAACTGCTCGATCCGGGCGCGCCGTTTCTCGAGCTGTCGCAGCTCGCCGCGAACGGCATGTACAACGACGACGCGCCGGGCGCGGGCGTCATCACCGGGATCGGCCGCATCGCCGGCCGCGAATGCGTGATCGTGTGCAACGACGCGACGGTCAAGGGCGGCACCTACTATCCGATCACCGTGAAGAAGCACGTGCGCGCGCAGGAAATCGCCGCGGAAAACCGGCTGCCGTGCGTGTATCTCGTCGATTCGGGCGGCGCGAACCTGCCGAACCAGGACGACGTGTTTCCCGATCGCGATCACTTCGGCCGCATCTTCTTCAACCAGGCGACGATGTCGGCCGCGGGGATCGCGCAGATCGCGGTCGTGATGGGCTCGTGCACGGCCGGCGGCGCGTACGTGCCGGCGATGAGCGACGAGTCGATCATCGTGAAGGACCAGGGCACGATTTTCCTCGGCGGGCCGCCGCTCGTGAAGGCCGCGACCGGCGAGGAAGTGAGCGCGGAGGATCTTGGCGGCGGCGACGTGCACACGCGCCTGTCGGGCGTGGCCGATCATCTCGCGCAGAACGACGCGCACGCGTTGTCGATCGCGCGCAACATCGTCGGCCATCTCGCACCGAAGATCGCGCCGCCGGTCGCGCTGCGCGAGCCGAAGCCGCCGCGCTACGATGCGAAGAGTCTGTACGGCGTGATCCCGGTCGATACGCGCAAGCCGTTCGACGTGCGCGAAGTGATCGCGCGAATCGTCGACGATTCGGAGTTCGATGAATTCAAGGCACGCTTCGGCACGACGCTCGTCACCGGTTTCGCGCACATCTGGGGCCATCCGGTCGGGATCGTCGCGAACAACGGCATCCTGTTCTCCGAATCGGCCGTGAAGGGTGCGCATTTCATCGAGCTGTGCTGCCAGCGCAAGATTCCGCTCGTGTTCCTGCAGAACATCACGGGCTTCATGGTCGGGCGCAAGTACGAGAACGAAGGCATCGCGCGGCATGGCGCGAAGATGGTGACGGCCGTGTCGAATGCGAAGGTGCCGAAATTCACGGTGATCATCGGCGGCTCGTTCGGCGCCGGCAACTACGGGATGTGCGGCCGCGCGTTCGGCCCACGCTTCCTGTGGATGTGGCCGAACGCCCGCATCTCGGTGATGGGCGGCGAACAGGCGGCGTCGGTGCTCGCGACCGTGCGCCGCGACGGCATCGAAGCGAAGGGCGGGTCGTGGTCGGCCGAGGAAGAGGACGCGTTCAAGCAGCCGATCCGCGACCAGTACGAGCGCCAGGGCCATCCGTATTATGCGAGCGCGCGGCTGTGGGACGATGGCGTGATCGATCCCGCGCAGACGCGCGACGTGCTCGGGCTCGGCCTTGCCGCGTCGATGAACGCGCCGATCGACGACACGCGCTTCGGCGTGTTCCGCATGTAACGCCCGGGAGGACAGACCGATGCGATACGAAACGATCAAGGTAAGCGAAGCCGGCCGCGTGGCGACCGTCACGCTCGCGCGGCCCGACGTGCGCAATGCGTTCAACGAGACGACGATCGCCGAGTTGACCACCGCGTTCGAATGGCTCGACGCGCACCAAGGCGTGCGCGCGATCGTGCTCGCCGCGGAAGGGGCGGCATTCTGCGCGGGCGCGGATCTGAACTGGATGAAGAAGATGGCCGGTTACTCGGCCGACGAGAACCGCGCCGATGCACGCAAGCTCGCGCGGATGCTCGAAGCGATTTATCGCTGCGGCAAGCCGGTGATCGCGCGCGTGCATGGCGACGCGTATGCGGGCGGCGTGGGCCTCGTCGCGGCGGCCGACATTGCGATCGCCGCCGACGGCGTGAAGTTCTGCCTGTCGGAAGCGCGGCTCGGGCTGATTCCCGCGACGATCGCGCCGTACGTCGTCCGTGCGATGGGCGAGCGCGCGGCGCGCCGCTACTTCGCGACGGCCGAGGTGTTCGACAGCACGCGTGCCGCGTCGCTCGGCTTCATTCACGATGCGGTGCCGGCCGGCGCGCTCGACGAAACGGTCGCGAAGTTGGCCGCGACGCTCGTCGCGAACGGCCCCGACGCGGTGAGGGCGTGCAAGCGACTCGTCGCCGACGTGGCCGGCCGCGCGCTCGACGCGACGCTGATCGAGCAGACCGCCGACTGGATCGCGCAGACCCGCGCCGGCGCGGAAGCGCGCGAAGGGATCGCGTCTTTCCTCGAAAAGCGCACGCCGTCGTGGCGTGAATGATCGCGTGACCCCAACCTTCCGGACGACATCGAAGCCATGTTCGACAAGATTCTGATCGCCAACCGCGGCGAAATCGCGTGCCGCGTCGCCGCGACGTGCAAACGTCTCGGGATCGCGAGCGTCGCCGTCTATTCCGACGCGGACGCGAATGCGAAACACGTGGCCGCATGCGACGAAGCCGTGCACATCGGCGGCGCGGCCGCAGCAGACAGCTACCTGCGCATCGAGCGCATCATCGAAGCCGCGCGAGCGACCGGCGCGCAGGCGATTCACCCCGGCTATGGATTTCTGTCGGAGAACGAAGATTTCGCGCATGCATGCGAGGCGGCCGGCATCGTGTTCATCGGGCCGCCGGTCGACGCCATCGCGGCGATGGGATCGAAGGCGGCCGCCAAGGCGCTGATGCACGCGGCCGCCGTGCCGCTCGTGCCCGGCTATCACGGCGACGACCAGGACGCGGCCAGGCTGCATCGCGAGGCCGACGGGATCGGCTATCCGGTGCTACTGAAGGCGAGCGCGGGCGGTGGCGGCAAGGGGATGCGCGTGGTCGAGCGCTCCGACGATTTCCCGGCGGCGCTCGCGTCGTGCCAGCGCGAAGCCGCGAGCAGCTTCGGCAACGATCGCGTGCTGATCGAGAAGTACCTGACGCGTCCGCGCCACGTCGAGGTGCAGGTGTTCGGCGACACGCACGGCAATACCGTGTACCTGTTCGACCGCGACTGCTCGGTGCAGCGCCGTCACCAGAAGGTGCTCGAGGAAGCGCCGGCGCCGGGGCTGCACGACGACGTGCGCCAGGCGATGGGCGAAGCGGCCGTCGCGGCCGCGCGCGCGGTCGGCTATGTCGGCGCGGGCACCGTCGAATTCATCATGACGGGCGACGCGTTCTACTTCATGGAGATGAACACGCGCCTGCAGGTCGAGCATCCGGTCACCGAGATGGTCACGGGGCTCGATCTCGTCGAATGGCAACTGCGCGTCGCGGCGGGCGAGCCGCTGCCGCTGAAGCAGGAGGCGTTGCGCGTACGGGGCCATGCGCTCGAGGCACGCCTTTACGCGGAGAACCCCGCGCGCGGCTTCCTGCCGTCGACGGGCACGTTGAAGCACCTGCGGCTGCCGGCCGGCGTCGAGTTCGACATCGGCGCGGCGGTGCGCATCGACAGCGGCGTGCGCGAAGGCGATGCGATCACGCCGTTCTACGATCCGATGATCGCGAAGCTGATCGTCCACGGCGCGGACCGCGCGGAAGCGCTGGGCCTGATGCTGCGTGCGCTGCGCGCGTGCGAGGTGGTCGGCCTGCATACGAACGCCGCGTTCCTTCAGCGGATCGTCGCATGCGAGCCGTTCGCGACGGCCGATCTCGACACGGGCCTGATCGAACGCAATCACGATGCGCTGTTCGCGCCGCAACAGCCGCCGCGTGCGGCGCTCGCACTCGCATGCGCGGCGCTGCTTGCCCGCGAACGCGGGGCAACGCAGGCCGCATCGCCGTGGAGCGCGCTGCCGGACTGGCGGCTGAACGGCGGCTATCGCCGCACGCTCGAATGGCACGCGCCCGATCGCGAAGCGGACATGACGGTGGCGTACGAGGACGACGGCGATGGCACGCGCATCGCGATCGGCGACGCGGCCGCGCAACCGTTCGTATGGACGCGCGGCGCCACGCCGCTCGATTTCGACGTGACGCTCGGCGGCGTGCGCGGCAGCGGCCGCGTCCATGCGGACGGCGACACGTTCCATGTGTTCACGCAGGGCGCGGCCGAGACGTTCGAATGGCGCAACCTGCTCGCGCATGCAGGCGACGCGGAGCAGGGCGGCGGCCGCCTGACCGCGCCGATGCCCGGCAAGGTGATCGCGGTGCTGGTCGAGCCGGGCCAGAAGGTCGAAGCCGGCACGCCGCTGATCGTGATGGAAGCGATGAAGATGGAACACACGATCGGCGCGCCGCGCGCGGGCGTCGTCGCGGAAGTGCTGTACGGCGTCGGCGATCAGGTCGCGGACGGTGCGCAGTTGCTGATGATGGCGGAAGGCTGAGCGGGTCTTGCGACCATACGCGGGCCGGTTGCTGCGGCGGCCGGCTCGCACGAAAGCATTTCGTCATTCGCCGTCGTCGCGACAGCGCGGCGTCGGTATCGAGGACGCACGAAGCAGTACGTGTGATTCGCGCAAATCTTTCGAAATACTTACGAACTCCGCTGTTCTCGCCACATCCCCGCGCGCTGCGCGCTGCGGGCACCTCGATCTTCCCGCCACTCGACACCGTCGTGTAACAAGTCGAACATAGCATCTCGGCGTCGATATGACCGGCGCGGCGTTCGCGCCTGCGTCACGTCGTCATCCTCACGGAGAACCGTTATGCGAACGTCGGCCCTACGGCCTTTCGCGGTCGCCGGCCTGATCGCGCTGACCGCCCTGCTCGGCGCCTGCAATGACGACCTGACCGCACCCGCCGCGCCCGTCGCGCAGCAGAAGGCCGCGTGCGGCGGCGCCGTGGTCGCCACCGCGCAGATGCGCTGCCCGCCGGGTTTCACCGCACCTGCTTCGTCGCCCGCTTCCTGATACCGGCCGTTCCCTCCAGAAAACCCATCAAGAGCAACCAGCATGGCCATCCATTCGCGACGCGATTTTCTGAAGTTCTCGGCCGGCCTCGCCGGCGCGACCGCCGCCACCGCACTGCTTCCGGAATCGATCCGCAAGGCGCTGGCGATCGAGCCGAACACCGTGACGGGCACGATCCAGGATGTGCAGCACATCGTCGTGTTCATGCAGGAGAACCGCTCGTTCGACCATTACCTCGGTCATCTGAGCGGCGTGCGCGGCTACAACGACCGTTTCCCGGTGACGCTGCCGAACGGCAAGCCGGTGTGGTTCCAGCCGCGCCAGGAAGACAAGTCGAGCGTGATCGCACCGTTCCGCTACGATACGACCAATCCGGGCGTCAACGCGCAATGTATCGGCGGCCTGCCGCACACATGGGCGACGACGCACGGCGCGATCGACAACGGCCGCGCGGACCAGTGGGCCGTGCAGAAGTCGAACATGACGATGGGCTATCACGTTCGCGACGACATCCCGTTCCACTACGCGCTCGCGGATGCGTTCACGGTGTGCGACAACTACTTCTGCTCGATCCCGGGCAACACGCACCCGAACCGCATGTACCTGATGACGGGCATGGTCGATCCGCTCGGCACGGGCGGCGGCCCGTTGCTCGACAACACCGACTACATCGACAACCAGTTCGACAAGGTCCAGCTGCCGCCCTTCAACTGGACGACCTACCCGGAACGGCTCGAAAAAGCCGGCATCTCGTGGCAGATCTACCAGCAGGGCACCGGGTTCGACAACTTCACCGGCAACTACGGCACCAACATGCTGGCGTGCTTCAGCAACTTCGTGAATGCGCCGGCCGGTTCGTCGCTGCAGACGCGCGGGATGAGCACGCGTCCGATCACGCAGTTGAAGGCCGACGTGCAGGCGAATGCGCTGCCGCAAGTGTCGTGGCTGCTGCCGCCCGCCGCGTATTCGGAGCATCCGAAATTCACGCCGCTGTACGGCGCGTACTACCTGTCGACGATCCTCGATGCGCTGACGTCCAATCCGGACGTGTGGAGCAAGACGGTCCTGCTGATCATGTACGACGAGAACGACGGCTTCTTCGACCATGTCGTGCCGCCGTCGGCGCCGACGCTGCCGGGCTCCGGCATGAGCACCGTCGACGTGTCGCTCGAGCGGCACAACGTCGTGACGTCGACGCAAGCCGGCACTTATACGGCCGACAACCTGCCGTACGGCCTCGGCCCGCGCGTGCCGATGTTCGTCGTGTCGCCGTGGTCGAAGGGCGGCTTCGTGTGCTCGCAGGTGTTCGATCACACGTCGGTGCTGCAATTCATCGAGAAGCGCTTCGGCGTGATGGAAACCAACATTTCGCCGTGGCGTCGCGCGATCTGCGGCGACTTGACGTCGGCGCTCGACTTCTCGAAATCGGACGCGACGCTGCCGACCCTGCCGAGCACGCAGGCCTATGTCGCGCAGGCCGACCTGCAATGCTCGCGCGCATCGTCGCAGACCGCGCCGGCCAGCACCGCGCAGCAGGTCGTGACCGCGCAGGAACCGGGTACGCGGCCGGCGCGTGCGCTGCCGTACGAATTGCATGTCACCGGCCAGTTGCAGGCGCAAGGCTACGCGCTGACGTTCGCGAATACCGGCACGCAGGGCGCGCACTTCTGGGTCTATACGGGAGACCCCACTGCGATGCCGCGCCGCTATACGGTCGAAGCCGGCAAGCAGCTGACCGATACGTGGGCGCTCGATGCGAACGGCAATTATCTGGTGAGCGTGTGGGGGCCGAACGGTTATTTCCGGCGCTTCGCGGGGTCGGCGGCCGCCGATGCGGCGGCCAAACCTGAAATCACGCCGTGCTACGACACCGCGAATGGCGATGTTTACGTGACGATCGCCAATGCGGGCACCAGCCCGCTGACGGTCACGGCGACCGACGTCGCGTACGGCGGTGCGGCGCGCACGCTGACGGTTCCGGCCGGCCAGCGCATCGAAGCGCACTGGGATCTGTCGTGCAGCAGCCACTGGTACGACCTGCAGTTCGCGGTGGCGGGCAATGCCGGCTGGATGCGCCGCATCGCGGGGCACGTCGAGACCGGCAAGCCGAGCATCACCGACCCTGCGGCCGTCGCGCCGACGATCACGGCGATCTGACGACGGCAACCGATGCGACGACGCGCCGGCCGGTTGAATCCGGCCGGCGCGTCGGGTTTGCCGATCGACGACGTTGCTGCGTCAGGGCAGTAGCCCGTCGTCGTGCGCCATCATCAGCGCCCGCATCGTGGACCACATGCCGTAGTAGTGCACGATGTAGCTGTCCGCACGGCGAAACAGCCAGGGCGTGTTGAGGCTGACGAGATCGGCCACGCCTTCGCGTTGCAATTGTCCGTCGCGCTCCATCGCGCGAATGAAATGCAACTGGTCGCCATCGCTCGCATAGACGCTCGAGCGGTCGTGCAGCGCGGCGATCGTCGTCATCAGGTCGCGCAGCATCGCGTCGTTGCGTTCGGTGCGGCGGAACGCCATCACGCCCGAATTGAACGCCCACTGGCCGAGGTCCTGCGCGAGCAGCCAGTCGCGCCCTTCGAGCAGCGGTTCCAGCGGTTGCTGCCGGTTCGCGATCAGCACGTCGGCATCGAGCCACACGACCCATTCGTGATGTTGCAGATAGGCGTGCAGCAGCCACGGCTTGAACCAGTTGCCCGTGGCGTTCAGCCCGATCTCGGCGGGAATGTCGCGATGCACGTAGAGCGTGTAGCCGTGCGCGTCGCAGTAGCGGCGGACATTCCGTTCGGCCACGCGTGCATAGCTGCCGATGTTCGGCGTGTACAGCATCATCAACGCAATCGGACGGCCGGGGTTGTACGTGCTGCGCTCGGCGGCTTCGTCGGGCGCCGCGGCGTCGTGATCGAACGCGAACATCGGCCGGCCGGCAGCGCGGCAGCGATCAACGTACGCGACGAGCGTGTCGCGAAAGCGCGGCGTCGCGCCTTTCCGTTCGGGATCGTGCGGCGTGTCGTCGATGCTGATCGCGAACGTCGGTTCGCGGCTCCACATCGGATCGAGGTCGGGGCCGGACGGCATGACCGCGTACAGCCCGTCGATCGGCGTCATGTAGCGATGCGTATCGAGATCCACGAAGAGCGCGGCTTCCGACGTCAGCCTCGGCTCGCTGCCGAGCTTGCAGCGCTGCACGAGCCGCATCGCGATCGCGCGCACGTCCGGTGTGTTGCGCCAGATCTGCACGTCGACTTGCGGCAGCGGCGATGCGAATGCGTCGACGAGCAGCATGTCGCGTCCGGCCATCAGGCGATCGAGTGCGACGGGTTCGATGATCGCCGCGTCTTCGCTGAGCAGCAGCACGAGTTCGCCGGGTTGCGCGCCGCGCAGCACGTGGAGCAGCGACTCGTAGCGATGCAGCGGCCGCAACGGCAGCGCTTGCGGCATGCCGGATGCGTCGACGATCTCGTGACGATAGCCATGCGTCTGCGCGTACCAGCGGTGGTTATCGAGGCTCGCGGGCGCGTGCTGGCTGAAATGACTGAGGACGATCATCGCGCACCCCGAACGCAGAGAAGCGCGCATACGATCCGCGCGGCGTTTTTCGGCTCGGGGCTCCATCCGGATACGCTTTCCCGCGAGCGCCGCCCCGGTTCGTCATGGATGGCCTGGAAGCCTTGCGCGGCATCGTGTTCCATTCTGTGTGCCTTGGTTTTGATCGTGGTGCGGCGAGGCAGCGTGCTGCCCGCTCGAATGTCCCGGGAAAACCGGCCGCCGGGCGGCACGAGTATCGCATAACGGTCGGACGGATGGGCCCGGCCCGGCCACGCGCTGACCATCCCTGACAGTGTGCGGCCGGCTGCCTCCGCTAAAATGCCGGGTTGCCGCCGCTTGACGCGAGCGGCGCTTCGCGCGCTACACTGCGCGATGCCATCCCCGTTCAACCTTCCATCCCGCCGACGATGACGTCTCCTGTCCTGACCGGCCTGCGCATCGGTATCACGATCGGATTGCGTGCCCCCGACGAAAGCCTGTGGATCAACGGCATCAAGCAGAACGCGCTGTTCCTCGCGAAGCTGCTGATGGCGTCGCCGCACGGCTACCGCGTGACGCTGATCAACACGACCGACGTGCCGCTCACCGACGCGCTGCCGTGGGATCGCAACGTGTACGACACGCGCGCGTTCGCGGACATGAAGGATGCGCTCGACGTGGTGATCGAGCTGGGCGGGCAGATCAACGGCGAGCAGACGGCCTATCTGAAAGCGCGCGGCGTGAAGCTGGTCAGCTATTGCTGCGGCGTCGAGTACATCAACGTGATGGAGTCGATCCTGTTCGGCCGTCGGCTGTGGGATTCGCTGTTCATCAACCGCGGCTACGACGAGGTATGGGCGATTCCGCAGATCGCGCCGTCGTCGCTGCCGTTCCTGCAGTCGCTGCGCCGCTGCCCGGGGCGCGTCGTGCCGTTCGTGTGGGATCCGATGTTCCTGACCGAACGCGCGCAGTCGCTGCCCGAGCGCGGCGAATACCGGCCGCGCAGCGAGCCCGGCAAGCGGCTCACGGTGATGGAGCCGAACCACGACGTCGTGAAGTTCTGCGTGTATCCGATGCTGATCATCGACGAAGCGTATCGCCGCGATCCCGACGCGATCTGCTTCGCGCACGTGACGAACGCCGATCGCCTCGCGCACGACAGCCCCGAGTTCGTGATGCTGATGAATTACCTGGACATCGTGCGCGCGGGCAAGGCGAGCTTCGTCGGGCGCTTCGATACGCCAATGTTCCTGGCCGACCTGACCGATGTCGTCGTGTCGCACCAATGGTCGAACCCGCTGAACTATTTCTATTTCGACGTGTGCTGGCAGGGTTATCCGCTCGTGCACAACGCGAGCCTCGCGCCCGATCTCGGCTACTACTATCCGGACAACGACGTGCAGCAGGGCGCCGACGCGCTGCTGCGCGCGCTGCATACGCACGACGACGACTGGCAAGCGTATACGCGGCGCCAGCGCGAGATCCTCGGCCGTTACACGTCGGCGAATCCGGCGCTCGTCGCCGAGTACGACGCGCTGCTCGCGAACCTGATCGGCGCGCCGGCCGCCTAGCGCCGAGTTGCCGCCGGCGCACGTTCGTTGCGCCGCCGTCCGCCGTCGGGTTTGTCCCGCCCTAATGTCTGACGAAATCGTGCCGTTAAAAAAGAAACCGCCGAACCCGATGGATTCGGCGGTTTTAGAAGGCACGAAATTGACGGCTCCGAGGGAAGTCCGTCGAAAACAAGTTTATAGGTTAACAAGTCGGAAGGATTGTTAAATATGTTTCAATCGACAATCTTCATATAATTGAAATTGGTATTATCGGTTGGGCGAGGATTGATTCAGTTTAGAATTTTAATAATGTCGTTTGAAACGTGAAAATTGAATGCTGCGATGATCGAATGGCGCGCGGCGGCACGTTTCGCGCAGGTTTCGCGCAGGAGACAGCATGTTCGGACACCGATGTTTCGAGTGGCGTATCGAGCGCGGGCGGCACTTCGCGGTACGGCATTTATCTGAACAATCGGCGGTGTCCCGATTCGCCCGAGGGAAAATCCGGGAAAAGACGATCCGGATAAAACCGTTTGGATGAAAAAGATAAACGATTCGAATTTTGGGTTCTTGCAATTCTCGTTGTGTAACCTGTCGCACTGTCGGTATCGTGCACGCGTGGTGTATTTCAAATAATCGAATAGCGTAAAAATATCGAATTTGACGGCGCCGAAGCGAACAGTACGCTCCCCGGAAAAAATCGACATACAGGATGGGCCGGGTGGGCGGCGGAGCGCGTCGAGGTCGGCTCGTTCCGCCTATGTGTTGAGGTCGAGCCGCGATCGGCGGCTCGCCATTAGCCGGAGCGCCGGATGAATGCGGTCGAAGCTCGCCAGGAGGCGAATCGGAAAGCGAATCGCAACGAAATCGATCTCGTGTTCGGGGCACCCGACGATCACCCCGATCTTGCGTCGGTGCGCAGTTTCGTCGAAAGCCGGCTCGGATTCGCGCGCGAGCCCGTGTGCCGCGCCGACCTGTCGGGCGGCGTGCTGTACGAGGAATGCCTGGCGCGGCTGCGGTGGGGCGAGCGCGATGCGCTGCCGCCGCTCGCCTTTCTGCCGCGCCTCGAAGCGCTCGGGCTGATGCGTTGGTTCGACCGGCTGGTGGTCGGCCGCACGATCGATGCGCTGCGCGCCGATCCGGGCGCCGTATACGGTTGCAACGTCGCGGCGGCAAGCGCGGTCGTGGACGACGCGTGGCTGGCGATTTTCAGGCGGCTCGAGCGCGAGCCGTCGGTGGCGGCGCGGCTGGTGGTCGAGATCACGGAGACGGGGCCGCTGAACCCGGTCGCCGGCCGGTCGTTCGTGTCCCGCTTCCAGCGGGCCGGGTGCCGGATCGCGATCGACGATTTCGGCGTCGGTTTCAGCGCATTGAACAATCTGGTGGTCGGCAATCCCGACATCGTGAAGCTCGATCGCTCGATCCTGTCGCTGATCAAGCGCAACGCGATCGGCCGCTACCAGTTCCGCCGGCTGATCGCGTTTGCGCATGAAGGTGCGCGGCACGTCGTCGTCGAAGGCGTGGAAAGCGAGACCGACCGACAGATCATCGTGGATGCCGGCGTCACGTGGGCGCAGGGCATCCGGTTTTCATGGCGATCGCCGGCCGCCGCATGACTGCGGGAACGGGCAGGGCGGCGCGCGGCGTGTGCGTCGGGAGCGGGACGAATCGCAAAGGGGCGTGGGCATGGCGGGAACGAAAGCCGGAGGCGGAACGGGCACACAGGCGGCCGATGTGCGCGACCTGGTCGCGATCGCCGAACTGGTCGACATGCTGAGGCAACTCGGCGCCGAATCGACCGATGCGCCGTTCGACGTCGCATCCTGTCTGAATGGCCTGACGATCGTCGCGCGCCGCATTCAGCGGATGAGCCCGCTCGACACGGGCGGCCGCGAACTCGCGGCGCGGCACTATTACGCGGGCGTCATCGCCGGCGCGTGCGGCGACGAGTCGGCGATCGCGCGCGGCGTATCCGACAGCCTCGTCAGGCAATCGGGCGGAGCAGGCCGGTCGGCAACCCGTTGTTTCGCGGTGCTCGCGCGCATGGGGCGGCGACATGGTCGCGCGTTCGCCGCGCAAAGCGGCGATCGGGTACTGGCGTAACGCAACCGGCGCGTGTGAAGGAACTCAGCCGAGCGGGCGGCCGGCGAACAGGTGCTGGATCTGCGTGGAATAGGCGCGGACGTTGTGCTCGGCGAGCGTGTCGACCCGATGCAGGCAACGGCGAGCCGCCGCCGCGTAGTCGTCGAGCCGTGCGTCGTGCGTCTGCGCGGCGGTCGCGATCGCGCGCGCGGCATCGAAGATCTCGAAGTCCGGATAGTAGTAGCCGACGTCGCGCAGGAACGGCGAGTTGTGCACGAGCGGGTAGTTGCCGTACAGCGCGTCGTACAGCAGGTAGTTGAGGCCGTTTTCCCAGTGGTGCGACACGACGATGTCGGTGTGATGCGCGGCCCATGCGACGAACGGCGCGCGCACGTCGGCAGTGGCCTTGCCGTCTCGCACCATCTCGAGCCCGAGCGCGAGATGCTTGAAGGCGACGTTTTCCTTCTTGTCGAACGTGTTGGTCATGTACACGTGCTCGACCAGCTCCGGATGTTCGACGTAGCACGCATTCGCGGCGAGCATCGGCACGATCGCGCTCTTCACGACGTTCAGGTTCGGCTCGAAGAATGCGATGCGCTTGGCCGGGCCGCGATTGCGATAGCCGAAGCGCGCCTTCAGTTCGGGATCCGCGTCGAGGCTGCGTTCGATGAAATACGGCGACCAGATGTGCGGCAGCTCGATCACCGGCGCCCGGTACACGGCCTGGAAATACGCGGCGCACGTATGCATGTGCTGCGGATTCGTCCAGATCTCGTCGAACTGCACGCGGTTCGGGTTCGGCCGCCAGTCGTTCTTCTCGAAGTTGATCGTCTCGACCGCGATCACGTAGTCGTTTCCGAAGCGGTACGACACGCACTTGCCGCCGCGCCGGCGCACGGCGTCCGTGTGCGACGGGTCGACGAACGCATTCATCTCGATCAGCAGGTCGGTCCGGTGAACGACGGCCGACAGCGGCCGCAGCGCGTCGCCGAATGCGTCCATCATCAGCGCCTGCGGATACTCGGTGATGCCGTCGTCGTGCGCGAGCCAGACCTCGCCGATCAACGGCGATTGCTTCAGCAGCATGTACAGGTACACGCAGTGCTGATTCGCGCCGTTGTACCAGATCGACTGCGTCGCGTCGCGCTGCACGTTCATCGTTATCGCGACATTGAGTTTCATCGGATCGGCTCCGTGGGGCGGGGACAGGTCACGCGTCGCGATAGAGCGCGGCGATCGCGTCCGTATAGGCCGCGACGTTCTCGGGGTTGTAGATGCTGACCGAGTCGAGCACGTGCTTCGCTTG
>NZ_LOVM01000030.1:0-121676 GCF_001523445.1 Burkholderia sp. ABCPW 11
ACGACGCTGTCGAACGTGAAGGCCGGCAAGGCCGACATGGACGCGGTGAACGTGTCGCAACTGAAGTCGTCGGGTCTGGTCGATAAGGACGGCAAGGCACTGGCCGCAGTGACGTACGACAAGAATGCGGACGGCACGCCGGACTATCGCAAGGTGACGCTGGGCGGGATGGATGTACGTCAGACGGTGAAGCTGTCGAACGTGGCGACGGGGGTCGCAGGCACCGACGCGGTCAACGTCGATCAATTGACTGGCGGTCTCGACGATCTCGAGGACAAGCTCGTCAACGGTGCCATTGACTTCAAGTACATCAAGGTCAAGTCGAACGGCATCGCTGCGCGTGCGGTCGGTGACCAGACCGTCGCGATCGGTGCGGGAGCCAATGCAACGAATCGATATGCAATGGCGCTGGGCTCCGGTGCACGCGCTACCGGCGTGAATTCGGTGGCGATCGGCTACAACTCGGTGGCCGAGGAAGCCGATACGATCGCCGTTGGCAGCGAGGGCAAGACGCGCCGGATCGTTCACGTCGGCGAAGGCAGGGTCGATGCGCAGAGCACCGATGCAGTGAACGGCTCGCAGCTGTACGCTGCGCTGGATCAGATCAACGCATCGGTGGCGGAGCAGCAAAACCACCTCATGGCCCTGAAGCAGACTCGTGACGTCAGTTCGAAGCCCGGTAGCTTCGTGGCGATCGAAGGCTTTGGCGACGACGGCAGCATACCCAACATCGCGTCGATGAACGGTCGCGATCCGCTGTCGGGTACGGCTGCGGCAATCGGTGTGGCGTCGGCAGCGGCCGGGGTCAACGCCGTCGCGGTCGGCTTGCAGTCGGTCGCCGGATCGGACCATTCCGTCGGCATCGGCAGCATGGCCCAGACCGGCGTCGATCAGGAATATTCGGTCGCGATCGGCAGCATGGTGACGACGAACGGTGTGCGTGCGATCGCTGTCGGCTCCGAGGCGAAAGCGAACGGTGACAATTCGGTTGCGCTCGGCAACAACAAGGTCAGCGCGATCGGCGACAGTTCGGTGGCTATCGGCGATGGCGCGAAGACGATGGTCGGCGCGCGAAACAGTATCGCAATGGGCACGTCGGCATCGGTCATGCAGAACGTCAGCGATGCGATGGCACTGGGTGCCAATGCAAGCGTGACGGCGGCCGGCGCGGGCGGTGTGGCGCTGGGTGCCGGTTCGGTCGCGAACCGCGGCAATGCGTTGTCGGTTGGCTCTGAGCAGATGCAGCGCCAGATCGTCAATGTTGCGAAGGGTACGCAAGGCACCGACGCGGTGAACCTGAGTCAGCTCAAGGGCGTGACGGACGCGCTGGGCGGCGGCACGAGCATCGCCGGTGACGGCACGATCACGGCGCCGTCGTACAAGGTCGGGGACAAGGTCTACAACAACGTCGGCGATGCGCTCGCGGCAGCTGGTCAAGGCCAGGGCGGCACGGACCCGAACGCGGTGACTTACGACAGTGCACAGAAGGACGCCGTGACGCTGGCCGGTGCAGACGGCACGACGCTCACGAACGTGAAGACCGGTGAATTGTCGGCGACGAGCAAGGATGCCGTGACGGGTGCCCAATTGTTCGCGACGAACGAGAACCTCGCCGGTCTGCAACAGTCGCTGAAGGACGGTGGCGTGATCGACCCGACGACGGGCGAGTCGCTGGCGGTGACCTATGCCGATGCGACGAAGGCGAAAGCGACGTTGGCCGGTGCGGAAGGCACGATCCTGTCGAACGTGAAGGCGGGTGTGGCTGACAAGGACGCGGTGAACGTGTCGCAACTGAAGTCGTCGGGCCTGATCGGTAACGACGGCAAGGCGATTGCCGCAGTGACGTACGACCGCAACCAGGACGGCACGGCGAACTTCGGTTCGGTGACGCTTGGCGGCATGGGGGCCGCGGTTCCGGTCGCGCTGCACAACGTGGCATCCGGCAAGATCTCGACGGACGCGGTGAACGTGTCGCAGCTGACGGGGGTAACGGAAGCGCTTGGCGGCGGTGCGGGGATCGATGCCGATGGGTCGGTGAAGGCACCGTCGTACACGGTCGGCGGCAAGACCTACACCAACGTCAACGACGCACTGAAGGCCGCGGCTGAAAGTGGCAATGGCGGTGTCGGCGGCACGGATCCGAACGCGGTTGCGTACGACGACGCGTCGAAGACCCACGTGACGCTCGGCGGCTCGAACGGTACCGTGATCGGCAATGTCGCCAACGGCTCGCTCGCGGCCGACAGCACCGATGCGGTGAATGGAGCCCAGATGAACGCGATCGCGCGGGATGTCGCGCAAGGACTTGGTGGCCATGCATCGTTCGATCCGGTCACCGGCAAGCTGACGGCGCCGACGTACGAGTTGTCGGATGCGAAGGGTGGAACGACGCAGTATCGCAACGTC
Organism: Burkholderia sp. ABCPW 11; assembly: GCF_001523445.1. Classification (NCBI taxonomy): domain Bacteria; kingdom Pseudomonadati; phylum Pseudomonadota; class Betaproteobacteria; order Burkholderiales; family Burkholderiaceae; genus Burkholderia; species Burkholderia sp. ABCPW 11. The sequence continues at coordinate 2,407 of NZ_LOVM01000030.1, forward strand.
GGAGACGCCATGTCGAACCTTGACGAACGCGTGTCGGGCAACACGACGCGAATCGACTCGCTGCAGGCGGTTGCGGAGAATGCCGTGCAGTACGACGACGCATCGCGTGGCGCGGTGTCGCTCGGCGGCAAGAACGCGGCGGCCCCGGTCGCGCTGAAGAACGTCGCGGACGGCGCCGACGACACCGACGCGGTCAACGTGCGGCAACTTCGCTCGGCGGGCCTCGTGGGCGACAACGGCCAACTGCAGTCCGCGGTGGTGTACGACAAGCACGCCGACGGCACGACGAACTACGCTTCCGTCACGCTGGGTGGTGCAGGCGTGTCCGCACCGGTCGAACTGCATAACATCGCGTCCGGCAAGGATTCGACGGATGCCGTGAACGTGAGCCAACTGCGCGGCGTGACCAGCGCGCTGGGCGGCGGCGCGACGATCGATCCGAGCACGGGCAAGGTGATTGCCCCCACGTACGAGATCGGTGGCGAGAAGTTCGACAATGCAGGCGCTGCGCTGACGAACATCGACAATCGCGTCACGAAGATCCAGAACGGCATCGGCGACAGCGTCAGCCTGGCTGGCGCGGTGGTGTACGACAAGCTGCCGGAAGGCACGCCGAATTACGGCCGCGTGACGCTTGGCAACGGCATGTCGTCGGGCCCGGTAGTGCTGACGAACGTGGCCAAGGGCACGCAAGAGCATGACGCCGTGAACTTTGGCCAGTTCTCCGAGCTGCGCGGGAAGGTCGACGATCTCGGTGGCCGTATCGCCGGTCTGGGCGAGTCGGGCAGCGGTAGCGGGTCGAGCGGCGGCGGTACGTCCGGAACCGGCGCGATCGACGTCACCGGCGGTAGTGGCTCGACGAGCGGTCAGATCCTGGCGGCGAAGCCGGGCGACGGTAACGGCAACTCGGCTGCGGGCTCCGGTGCGCAGGTCGCGAACGGTGTCAACGACGGTTCGACGTTCGGTGCGAACTCCAAGGTCAACGCCGAAGGCGGCACGGCTGTCGGTCAGGGCGCAAGCGTCGCGTCCGGTGCAACCAATGCAGTCGCGATCGGTCACGACTCGGCCGCCACCGAAGCCAATACCGTTTCGGTAGGCAAGGAGGGAGCCGAGCGCCGAATCGTCAACATCGCGGATGGCGTGAAGGCGACCGATGCCGTCAGCAAGGGGCAGTTCGACCGTGCGATGGGCGGCATGCAAGGCCAGATCAATGATCTGTCGCGCAACGCGTACTCCGGTATCGCGGCCGCCACCGCTCTGGCGATGATTCCGAGCGTCGATCCGGGCAAGAACATCTCGTTCGGCATCGGCGGGGCGTCCTACAAGGGATACCAGGCCGTATCGCTCGGTGGCGAGGCACGCATTACGGAAAACATCAAGATGCGTGCCGGCGTTGGCCTCAGCAGCGGTGGCAACACCTTCGGCGTGGGTGCTGCATATCAGTGGTAAGACGGGCCCGGGCCTCCGGGCCCGGTCTCACGGCAGATCGCCGCGGGTTGGCAACGTTTCTCCGCCAGTCCGCGCGCGGCGATCCGCCGTGACTCAGCGCCGTTGATCCCATCCCATTCCTTCAATCTTCCGCAGATAGCGGGAACAGCATCATGCAAACACTTCAACACGTTTTTCGTGCCGGCTCTGCCGGTGCGCTCGTCGTCATGCTTGGCGCATGCGCGACCCAGTCCGGGCCAACCCACAGCATTCGTGCAATCGACGTGCCGAATCAGTCGCAGCCAGCCTATCGGGCGACCTGCGATGGCCTGCTGTCGAGCGGCAACGCGTGCCGTGCGGTGGCGGAGAAGCTCTGCGCCGGCAAGGACGTGACGGTTCTGGAGGCCGTGGATCGCATGCGCGGCAATACCGCGCTCGCGGATCCTCGCGAAATCACCTTCGTGTGCGGCAAGCCGGTGCCGCCGCGCGTCGAGCAACCCGCCGCGCAACAGCCTTTGCCGGTGCCCGAGCCTCGCCCCGAGCCCGCCCCGCAACGTCAGGTACTGCTGCAAGGCAATGCCAACTTCGAGATCGATAGCGCCAAGTTGACGCTTGACGCGCGTCGCCGGCTCGACCGGTTCCTGGACGCGAACAAGGGCGTTGGTTTTCAGCGCGTGACGATTACCGGGTACACGGATTCAACCGGTTCACTGGCGCATAACCGGCGTTTGTCGGAGTCGCGTGCGCGGTCGGTTGCAACGTATCTGCGTACCGGCGGCCTGCAGGCCGCGCAATTCGTATCGGAAGGCATGGGATCGTCCGATCCGGTTGCATCGAACACGACGGCCGACGGCCGTGCGCAGAACCGACGCGTCGAGATTCAGGTCATGCCGGAGTAAGTGGCGGACCAAGCCGGACGATCGTACCGCAAGTGGGGTGATGGTCGTCAGGCGCCGACATTCAACGAAACAACGAGATTTCTGGAATAAAAAGCGATGACAACAACCAAGGCAGTGACGCGGCCGTCGCGTCCGACGATCGATGCAGTAATGGACAACGTGCCGCCCTATACGGGCGCCATCGCGAAAGGCGGCCTGACGAACGATTCGCGCCCGTCGGTGAGCGGGCGCGGCACTGCGGGCTCGATCATTCATGTGCTGGTGGACGGTCGCGAAATCGGCACGGCGGTGGTGGCGGCGAACGGGACGTGGAGTTTCGCGATGTCGCAATCGCTGCGCGACGGTGAATACCGTCTGACGGCGCGCGCGAGCAACGACGCGGGCATGAGCGTGCCGTCGACGTCATACGGAATCCAGGTGGACACGACGCCGCCGTCGCAGCCGAAGATCGAGGCGGCGACGCAGGGCACGGCGCCGCAGTTGTCGGGGCGCGCGGAAGCCTACTCGACGGTGACGGTGTACGACGGCGCGAAGGTGCTGGGCACGACGACGACGGGAATCGACGGGACGTGGACGTTCCAGTTGCCGTATGGGCTGTCGAACGGCACGCATGCGATGACGGTGACGGCGATGGATCCGGCGGGCAACACGAGTGCGGCGTCGGCGGGCTACGACGTGGTGATCGGGCCCGTGGCGCCCCCCGCCCCGCACGCGCAGGCATTGCTGGACAGCATGGGGCGAGACAGCGGCAGCTTCAATTTCGACCGCGTAACGAACGACGGCACGGCGGGCCGCTTGCTGAGCGGTCACGTATCGGCGGCGCTGGCAGCGGGTGAGAAAGTGCAGGTATCGACCGACGGTGGCCGCACATGGCAAGACGCGTTGACGAAGTCTGATGGTACGTGGGTGGTGATCGACCCGAATGCGCATACGAGCAACTGGACGATCCAGACGCGGGTGGTCAACTCAGCCGGCATCGTAGGTGGGACCGGCGTGGCAGACGTAACGTTGAAGACATCGGTCGCCGCGCCCACGGCGATTTTTCAGAAGAACGAGATGGTCACCGTGAAGTTTGCGGGCGAACTGGTGCAACCGGGCTCGCTGATCTCGGTGCAGGTCGGCGACAAGCGCTTCATGCACGCGTTGACAGCGGCGGAAATCTCTTCGGGCTCCGCGACCTTCGCCGTTTCCACAGGGCCGGTTGCCGCGGCGATCGTCGACACCGCCGGCAACGTTTCTTCGTACCTCAATGCTAGCGGATTTTCTGAGAATTTCGATAGCCGCCAATCAGTATCGATTTCGGGTGGACAAAAGGTTTCGCTTCAGTACTTCGACTTGACGGGAATCGATACCATCGCAAAAACCAGTTGGAAACAAGGTCTTTATTCGGGTGATACCAGTGGGGGCGGAATGTCTATGCCGTCGCCAAGCATGTCGTTGAATTTGGCTGGCAAGGTTCGGCTCGATCTTCGTGATGGATTGACCGCGTCGCATTTTTCGTTCGACGTGGGAGATGTTACAACTGAAGAAAGAGTCGTGCTGACTTTCTACGACCGCAATGGAAACCTGATTTATACCGCCCCGGATATCGTAGCGAAGAATGGCGCAAGCCAGCATATTGAGATCGATATGCCGGATGGGCTTTTGTTCAGTTCGATCGTGTTCGACCAGGCATGGCGCGAATCCGCGGCACAGGTGTTGACATGGCTGGACAATTTTGAATTCGCTAAAAATACCCCGGATCAACTTGTGGATCCGGCGACGGCCCAGAATCTTGTCGAAGGTGCCTACCATGGCAGCAATCGCGACACGGTGTTTACCGTGTCGAACGTGTCGTATTTCAACCAGGACGGCAGCGGCGCTCACGGCGGTAAGGGAATCGATACGCTGAAGCTGACCGGTGCGAATCAGGTCCTGGACATCACCGCATTGAACAGCGGCATCACGAACAAGGTCACGGGCATCGAAGTGTTCGACCTGACGGGAACTGGCAACAACACGCTGAAACTGTCGATGAGCGACGTGCTTACGTTGGGCCATCAAGATCTGTTCCGTGCCGACGGCCATACGCAGATGATGGTGAACGGCAACGTGGGTGACCGCGTCGAGCTGTCGGGTATGGCCGGCCTGGATGCGGGCAACTGGACGAATCAGGGTCTTGCGGCCGTTAACGGTCTGGCCTACGTGGTGTACGAGAACGCGGCGCTGAACGTCGAGCTGCTGGTGCAGTCGTCGGTTGCGACTCAGCTTGTTTGATTTGCTTTCGTGCCGGAATAGGCGATAGGGCGCGTCTGAATACTGTGTGGTGGTGATATCAGCCACTTTAGATGTGTAGTTTCGCTATCAGGCGATCAATACAACTAATTTAATTCGGGAATGGCTATGACAACAGCCAAGGCAGTGACGCGGCCGTCGCGTCCGACGATCGATGCAGTAATGGACAACATGCCGCCCTATACGGGCGTCATCGCGAAAGGCGGCCTGACGAACGACTCGCGCCCGTCGGTGAGCGGGCGCGGCACCGCGGGCTCGATCATTCATGTGCTGGTGGACGGTCGCGAAATCGGCACGGCGGTGGTGGCGGCGAACGGGACGTGGAGTTTCGCGATGTCGCAATCGCTGCGCGACGGTGAATACCGTCTGACGGCGCGCGCGAGCAACGACGCGGGCATGAGCGTGCCGTCGACGTCGTACGGAATCCAGGTGGACACGACACCGCCGTCGCAGCCGAAGATCGAGGCGGCGACGCAGGGCACGGCGCCGCAGTTGTCGGGGCGCGCGGAAGCCTACTCGACGGTGACGGTGTACGACGGCGCGAAGGTGCTGGGCACGACGACGACGGGAATCGACGGGACGTGGACGTTCCAGTTGCCGTATGGGCTGTCGAACGGCACGCATGCGATGACGGTGACGGCGATGGATCCGGCGGGCAACACGAGTGCGGCGTCGGCGGGCTACGACGTGGTAATCGGGCCCGTGGCGCCGCCGATTCCACCCACTCCGCCGACGCCCCTGGCGCAGGCATTGCTGGACAGCATGGGGCGGGATAGCGGCAGTTTCAATTTCGATCGTCTGACGAACGACGGCACGGCGGGCCGCTTGTTGAGCGGCCATGTATCGGCGGCGCTGGCAGCGGGCGAGAAAGTGCAGGTGTCGACCGATGGTGGACGCACTTGGCAAGACGCGTTGACGAAGTCTGATGGTACGTGGGTGGTGATCGACCCGAATGCGCATCCCGGAAACTGGGCGATCGATACGCGGGTAGTGAATAGTCAGGGTATTGCGGGAACGCAGAAATCTTATGATGTGACGCTCGACATGACAGCGCCGGGAGCGCCCGAGAGTTTGATGTTGGATGCCGCGAAGGGCACTGTCCAGGTTGGAATTGCGAAGACCGGCGGGGCGGCGGGCGATACGGTCAAGGTCATATTGGGCGACTATACGATCGATTACAAATTGACGGCGCAAGACATCAAGTCCGGCAGCGTGACGCTGGCAGTTCCCACGAGTGTAAAGGTTGCACTGGGTGCGGGTTGGAAAGCCGAAATGAAGGTATGCGCGGCAGTGGTCGATCAGGCCGGCAATTCGTCGGATTGGCGCTGGTCGAAAATGGAGGCGAGAAAATCGTTCGACGTGGGCGATCAGCCGAGCGGCGCCTTCCGCAAGTTGGTTACAGACGTCGCAACTCTGGAAGTGGCGGGCATTCCCGGCGTACCGGCCGCACAGAGCGCTGCCAGCATCGGTAAGAACGCATCCGGAGAAAGTACGCTGGGATGTATGGGGCGGCTAAACATATCGCTCGACGGATTTTCGGCGACCGGTATTAGCATGAGGGTGTTCGGAGATCAAACCGGAGCGACGTCTAGTAATGGCTATACGCGAGTGGAAGTCGGAACGGCTGTCATCTTTTACGATGCCAAAGGGTTGGTAATTTCGACTCAATACGTGCCTACCATGCCCAACAATATTGCGGATGTCTCGTTCAGAATGCCAGCCGGCAAGGCGTTTTCCAGCATGAGCATCACGACCGGGTATTACTCTATGCTGGAAAGCACGGGGCAACAGGAAGGCGGTGCGATGGTGTGGCAATGGAACCAGCGCCCTTGGATTCGAACTTCCAACAGATTTGAAAATATCAAATTCGATCTTAGTCCAAGCGATGCGTTGTCGACTGGCGTCGAGCCGGTACACGACATTCAGAACGTCGTCTTGCTGTCGGGTTTCTATACCGGCGGACACGGGGACGATGTCTTCAATGTCGGCGATGTTCGTTATTTCGATGGGGCGGAGGTGGGCGTTCACGGCGGTGCCGGCATCGACACACTGAAGCTTACAGGCTCGGGTCAGGTGATGGATCTGTCGAAACTGGTGAACGTTGGCGGAACCGACAAACTTTCGTCGATCGAGATCATCGATATAACCGGTACGGGCGACAACACGCTGAAGCTGTCGATGAGCGACGTGCTGACGCTCGGTCAGAAGGATTTGTTTCGTAACGACGGCCATACCCAGATGATGGTGCACGGCAACGCAGGTGATCGCATCGAACTCTCCGGTATGACCGGCCTGGATGCGGGCAACTGGACGAATCAGGGTCTTGCGGCCATTCATGGCCGTGCCTATGTGGTGTACGAGAACGCGACACTGAACGTCGAGTTGATGGTGCAGTCGTCAGTGACGACTCAGCTCGTCTGAGCGCTCTTCGCATCGACAGGCGCGCATGACGCAAACGCCGTCATGCGCGCCTGTCGGCGCATCCTTGTCCGATTTGCTCGTCGCCGTACCTCCGCCGTACCTCCGCCGTTTCTCCTGGCGGTGCATTCGACCGGTGTCGCCAGTCACGGAGACACGGTGGACGCTCCCCTGTGTCATTTCGACGTTTCGATCTTGTCCTAATGGTTTTGATCCGACTTTAGGACTCTTCATATGTCGCGTCACTTAGGCCTTCCGTACAGTCGAGATCTTTCGACATAAAGACGCATGGCGCCGTGTCGATTGCCTGGTGTGGTGACGAACAGCGTATGCAGTTTCCCTCGCCTGCATAGCCGTCACCGAGATGCAACGCATCGTGAGCGCGGTCCGAAACGCCGCCGCGATCGCGCGTTGCGAATCGTCCGGGCAACCCGGTCCATGCGAACGCGGCGACATCCTGCCGGCCGCCCCTTTAATGACCGACCTCATGAACTCCCGAACAACTGATAGCGATACCGAGCAGCGCAGCGATACCGTGTTGCCCGAAACGATCGAACGTGACAGTCTGCTGGATGCCGCATCCTGGATCTGTGACTACTACGGCCATGGCCGCACGCGCGATGCGTTGACGGCCGGGCTCGCGATGTCCGCGTGTCTGACGCCGTCTCTTGCACTCGAGTTGCTCACTCAAGCCGGGCTGACCGCGACGCTGGTCGAACGCAAACTGTCGCTGCTGCCCGACGCGCTCATGCCGATCGTGCTGCTGCGACGGGATGGCGGTGCATGCGTGTTGCTTGGCCGCCGTGTCGATCGGGCCGAACCGGGAAGCGCGCGCGTCGTTTTCCGGGTGATGATGCCCGAGCTCGGTGCGAAGCCTGTCGAGTGCCGCGAGGAGGAAATCTCGAGCTCGTATTCGGGATACGCGCTCCTCGTCAAGCCGATCGCGAAAGCCGACGGCCGGGACGGCGATCCGCTTCCCGAGCCGGCCGGGCACTGGCTGTTGCGCACGCTGTGGCGCTACCGCAGCTACTACGCGAGCGCGGCCCTCGGCGCATTCCTGATCAACGTGCTCGGCCTCGCGAGCGTGTTCTTCACGATGAACGTATACGACCGCGTCGTGCCGAATCAGGCCTACGTGACGCTGTGGTCGCTGGCGATCGGCGTCGCGCTGGCGATGCTGCTCGAAGCCGTCTCGCGTCACGTGCGCGCGCATGTGCTCGACACGGCCGGCAAGAAGGCCGATCTCGTGCTCGGCAGCCTGCTGTTTCGTCAGGCATTGGCGATCCGGCTGGAGCGGCGGCCGGCCTCGGCCGGCTCGTTCGCGCATCGGCTGCGCGAATTCGAGTCGGTGCGCGATTTCGCGACGTCGGCCACGCTGTCCGCGGTGTCGGACCTGCCTTTCGTGCTGTTGTTCGTCGGCGTGATCTTCGCCGTCGCCGGCCCGCTCGGCTGGATTCCGCTGTTGATGATCCCGATCATCATCGGCATTGGCGTGGCCGTGCAATGGCCGCTCGCACGCGCGATGCGCGAGAACCTGCGCGAAGCGTCGCTCAAGCAGGGTGTGCTGATCGAATCGATCGAAGGGCTGGAGACGCTCAAGGCGGTCGGCGGGGAAGGCGCGATGCGTCATCGCTGGGATACCTTCAGCGCGAAGGCTGCCGCATCGTCGATGAAGTCGCGACAGCTCTCCAGCATGGCGACGAGCGCCGTTGCGTTCCTGCAGCAGATGCAGACCGTGGTGATCGTGATCGCGGGCGTCTACCTGATCGGCGCGGGCGAGCTCACGCAAGGCGCCTTGATCGGTGCGGTCATGCTGGCCGGCCGCGCGACCGCGCCGCTTGGCATGGTCATGGGGCTCGCACTGCGCTTTCAGCAGGCGAAGGCCGCGCTGAATTCGCTCGACGAGCTGATGGCGATGCCGGTCGACCACGATCCGGCACGGGAATATCTCGCCCGCCCGCCGCTGACCGGTCACGTGAAGCTCGACAATGCGTCGTTCGCTTATCCGGCGCCGCCGATGCAGCAGAGCGCCCCGGTGTTGACCGGCGTTTCGATCGAGATTCAGGCCGGCGAGCGCATCGCGATCCTCGGCCGGATCGGTAGCGGCAAATCGACGCTGCTGCGATTGTTCGCGCGCCTGTACCGGCCCACCGAGGGCAAGCTGCTCGCGGACGGTCTCGACGGCGAGCAGATCGCACCGGCCGACTGGCGGAAAACGTTCGGCTACGTGGCTCAGGACAGCCGTCTGTTCCACGGCACGCTGCGCGAGAACCTGACGATCGGCCGCCCCGACGCGACCGTCGACATCCTGCTGGAAGCATTGAGGCTGACCGGGCTCGACGCGCTGGTGGCGCGTCACCCGCTCGGCATCAATCTTCCGGTCGGCGAAAACGGCAGCGAGCTGTCGGGCGGCCAGCGGCAGCTCGTCGCGCTCGCGCGCAGCCTGATTGCGCGACCGCGCGTGTTGCTGCTGGACGAGCCGACGAGCGCAATGGACACGCAGACGGAGGCGTTGTTCATCGAACACCTGCGGCGGGCGACGGCAGGCCAGGCACTCGTCGTCGTCACGCACCGGGCGCCGTTGCTCGCGCTCGTCGATCGCATCGTGATCGTCGATCAGGGCAGGATCGTGATGGATGGGCCGAAGGCACACGTGCTCGCGGCGCTGTCGGTCGAGACGTCATCGGCCGAGCGCGCGTCCGCGGAGCCGGTGGCGCAGGCGCCGGCAGGAAGGATGACCGTCACGCCGCGACCGTCCGCGTCCGGAGGCGCGGCCGACGACGCATCGGCCACTCCGGCGATGGAGGCGGAGCGATGAACTTTCGATCGATATTCCGACGGCGCGAGCGGCAACCGAAGCTGCTCGTGCAGGATGCCGCATTCATGGACGACATCCGCGAAGCGCTGCTCGTGCGGTCGTCCGTCGGCGCGCAAAGCGTGCTGTATGTCGTGGCCGCCGTGTTATGCGTGGGACTCGCATGGGCCGGTTTCGCGCGCGTCGAGGAGGTCACGCGCGGCGAGGCGACCGTCGTATCGCAGAGCCGCGAGCAGGTGATACAGAGCCTGGAAGGCGGAATCGTCGAGGAGGTTGCCGTGCGCGAAGGCGAGCTCGTCGAGAAAGGGCAACGGCTTGCCAAGATCGATCCGACGCGGGCGGCTTCCAGCTATCGCGAGCTGCGGTCGAAAGAACTCGGTCTGAAGGCGACGCTCGCGCGATTGCGTGCCGAAGCATACGGTACGCCGCTCGCGTTTCCCGACGAGGTGACGCGCGAACCGGAACTCGTCCGGCAGGAAACGGCGGCCTATCTGGCGCGCCGGCGCTTGCTCGACGAAGGGATCGCCGCGTTGCGGCAAAGCCGGGCGCTCGTGTCGCGCGAGGTGGCAATGTCCGCGCCGCTGGCCTCGAAAGGGCTGATCTCGGAGGTTGAAATCCTGCGCATGCAGCGGCAGGCCGCGGAGCTCGACGCGCAGATCGTCGAGCGCCGGAATCGCTACCGGTCGGATGCCGGCACGGAGCTGGCGCGGCTCGAGCCGGAGCTCGCCCAGGCGAGCGAGTCGCTCGTCGGCCGTGCCGACGTGCTCGATCGGACGGATGTCGTCGCACCGATGCGCGGCGTCGTGAAGAACATACGGGTCCACACGCGTGGTGCCGTCGTGCAGCCGGGCGAGCACATCATGGAGATCGCGCCGGCTGACGACAGGCTGCTGATCGAGGCACGCATCAAGCCTTCCGACATTGCATTCCTGCATCCAGGCTTGCCGGTGCTCGTGAAGGTCAGCGCATACGATTTCGCAATCTACGGCGGGCTTTCGGGGCACGTCGTCAGCGTCGGGCCGGATGCGGTGAAAGACGAGCAGCGGGCCGCCGCGGGCCGCCCCGATGCAACGTATTACCGGCTGATGGTCGAGACGGACGCGAACGCGCTTGAGGTGGCGGGCAAGCGGCTGCCGATCCTGCCGGGGATGCAGGCGACGGTCGATGTCCGGACTGGCGAGAAGACCGTGCTCGACTATCTGCTGAAACCGATCTTCAAGGCCCGCGAGGCTTTCCGGGAGCGCTGAGCATGAGTCATCGGAATTTCGGGCGCCGGGTGCGTCTGGCGCATCCGTTCGCATCGCTGTCGGCCGCACTCCTTGCAGCCGTGCCGGCCTTCGTGTTCGCAGCCGCGAGCGACGCTGCCGTGACCGGCATCGTGCGGCCCGCGGCCGCTCTTCAGTCGGCACGCGTCGATCCCGAGGCGGAGCCGACGCAACCGGCCCCCGCGCTACCGGGCGAATCCGGCGACCGGAGCGTATTGTCCGAGCGATCGTTCTCGACCGAGGCCGATGTGAGGCGGCTTCTGTACGCAGCCGCCGAAGCCGCCATCGACACGAGCCCGCAGGTGCGACGGCTGTACGCGGAATATCAGGCCGCGCAATCGGACGTCGACCAGGCGAAGGGTGCGCGCTGGCCGCAATTGCAATTGAGCGGGCGAACGCGTTCGGCGCAGTTCGGCTCGAATGCGGGCATCGGCTACGACCCGGGCAACTCGGTCAATGCCGATCTCACAACGACGCTGTTCGACTGGGGGCGCACCGACAAGCTGATCGGTAGCCGCCGCGAGCGTGCCAGTGCGAATCAGGAGCGCTACGTCCTGCAGATGGAGGATTCCGCGTATCAGGTGTCGAGCACGCTCGTGGAACTCGCGAAGCAACGCAATATCGCGATGCTGAGCCAGCAGTTCGTCGACCGCATGACGCAGCTCGTGAACATGCTCGACGAAATAGTCGCAGTCGATCGTGGCCGCGGCAGCGAACTGACGCAGGCGAAGGCCCGGCTGCTGCAGGCACAGGCGAGCCGCGACACCGCACTCGCCAGATATCGCGATGCCCAATTGAACCTGCGCAAGCTGGTGGGCGAACGGCCGGTGCCGATTCCGGCGGCCGCGAGCTGGCCGTTGCAACCCGGCAGGCTCGAGCGGCTGATGTCGGCGCTCGACGAGAGTCCGCGCATTCAGCAGGCACGCGCGGAAGCCGCCGCCGCCGATCTGAACCGAGACGCCGTGCGGGCATCGTCCCGCCCGCAACTCGACTGGGTCGTCAGTACGAGTACCGGGCGCGACGCGCTGGGACGCCGGATGCCATGGCAAACGATGCTCACGCTGCGCTGGAACGCGTTCACCGGCGGTGCGGCCACGGCGGAGGCCGACGCAGCCGCATACCGGGCGTTGGCAGGATGGCACGACGTTGAACAGACTCGGCTGGATCTCGAGTATCAGGTACGCAGCGCCGATCAGGACGCGCGTGCATTCGAAGCGCGCGCAGACCAGTATCACGATCTGACGGCGGAGTCGGATCGCGTGCGCAGCGCGTTTTTCGATCAATGGCATCAACTCGGGCGGCGCTCGTTGCTCGACGTGCTGATCGCGGAGAGCGATTACTACAACAATCGCGTCAGCGAAGTCGCGTATCGGTTCGACGGGTATGCGGCGACGTTGCGCGGCTATGCGTCGGCAGGGATGCTCGTTCGCTGGCTGCGTGAAGGATGATGCGTTTGGCGGTCCTGTCTGGCGATCGTCGCGACGCGCCGGCGCTGGTCGGCATATCGGAGCGTCGGCAGACCGATTCGGCCATGAACGGATTCGTGCCGCCCGTGCGCGCCGCCGGCCTGTCCGCTGACGCCGTACGGCCGCGGACGTGGTGGCGACGCAACGCCGAAAACCCGCGATTCACGCCGTTCACTCCCGTTTGTATTCCGAGCCAGTGGAAATTGGCGTGATTGGGAGAAGTGCGAAATTGGACGAGTTCGAATTGCGATGTGGCCGGAGCAGCGGCGGATCGCGAGCGGCGCCGGTGTGTGCGCGTCAGATGGCGGTCACTGGAGGATCAGCCGCAAATGCGCATCGGCCTGTTCGCTCGGCGGTTTCTGAAATCCGCCCTTCGCGAAGCGATGCCACCGGCCGATCACGTAGCTGACGAGCAGGCTCGCGCGCGCGGCCGGATCGTAATCGGCCGGCAGCACGAACGGCGCCGCGCCGTCGGGCGCGCCCGCTTCCGTGCGCGCGACCCGCAGGCATTGCTTGACCGTCGCCTCGATCCGGTCGAGCAACTGGTTCACGCGTTCGGTCAGGCGCTCGTCCTCACCGACCAGCGCCTCGCCGGTCAGCACGCGCGTCATCCCGGGGTTCTTTGTGGCGAAATTGAGCATCGTCAGCGCGATCGTGCGCGCCTGCAACACGCCGTTCGGCTCCTTCGCGACGATCTGGTTGACGAGCCCGAACAGTGCCTGCTCGATGAACTCGATCAGCCCTTCGTACATCTTCGCCTTGCTCGCGAAATGCCGGTACAGCGCGGCTTCCGACACGTCGAGCCGGGCCGCGAGCGCGGCCGTCGTGATTTTCTCGGGTTTCGGGGCTTCGAGCATCGCCGCGAGCATCTGCAGGATCATGACGCGGCGCTCGCCCGGCTTCGGGCGCGGGCGGGACGGTGTGGCCTGGCTTTCCGTTACGGCTTGGTCCTGCGGGTAAGTCGGCTGCATTTTTGTCGCCCCGATCGAGTGCCCAGTCGCAGCGATTTTAACGAACGAATGCGCTGGTCGACATAATGAGGGCGTCCGGTTGCCGGCAGATGGCCGGGCAGGTGCCCCGTGATCCATACCGTGCCGATGCCGAGGCGCTTGTAGTGCTTCAGGTGGCTGCGGGTATCCTCGACCAGGATCGCGTCGGCCGCGCGCGCATGCGTGGCGCGCAGTATCCGGCGCAGCATCGCATGGTCGGGTTTCGCGCGCCACGCACGGCGGTCGCGCATGTGCTCGATCGCGATCACGCGCTCGAACAGCCGCTCGATGCGCAGCTCGCGCAGCACCGCGCGCGCGTAGTTCTCCGGCGCGTTGGTCAGCACCAGCTTGCGACCCGGCAGCGCGGCGACGATGCGCGCGAGGCCGCGCTCGGCGCGCACCATCGCGGGCAGGTCGGAAAACGTGTGGACCACGCGCAGGAAGTCGTGCGGGTCGATCGGGTGATGGCGGGTCAGGCCGAGCAGCGCGGCGCCGTAGCGCTCGGTGTAGCCGTTGCGCAGGCGGTCGGCTTCAGCGCGCCCGACCTGCAGCGCGTCGACGATGTATTGCGTCATCGCACGGTTGATCTCGGGAAAGATCGCGTGCGACGCATGGTGCAGCGTGTTGTCGAGATCGAACAGCCAGACGGGTGCGCCGGCGCGCGGCCGGCTGCGAGAGATGCGCCGGCGCCGCAGCGGGGCCGGCAGAGCGGGGCCGGCAGGCGGGCGGCGCGCGCTCAATGCGAGCGGATCATCGTGCCGAACGGCTGCTCGGTCAGGATCTCCAGCAGCACCGAATGCTCGATCCGGCCGTCGACGATGTGCACCGACTTCACGCCGCTCTTCGCGGCGTCGAGCGCCGACGAGATCTTCGGCAGCATGCCGCCCGAAATCGTGCCGTCCTCGAACAGGGCGTCGATCTCGCGTGCGGACAGATCGGTCAGCAGGTTGCCGTCCTTGTCCATCACGCCCGGGATGTTGGTCATCATCAGCAGCTTCTCGGCGTTCAGCACGGTCGCGAGCTTGCCGGCGACCAGGTCTGCGTTGATGTTGTACGAGAGGCCGTCCTGGCCGAGGCCGATCGGCGAGATCACCGGGATGAACGCATCGTCCTGCAGCGCCTTCACGACGGCCGGGTTGATCGCCTCGACTTCGCCGACCTGGCCGATGTCGATGTACTGGCCCGGGTTGTCGCGGTCCGGCATCAGCAGCTTGCGCGCGTGGATCAGGCCGCCGTCCTTGCCCGTCAGCCCCACCGCGTGGCCGCCGAAGTGGTTGATCAGCATCACGATGTCCTGCTGCACTTCGCCGCCGAGCACCCATTCGACGACTTCCATCGTCTCTTCGTCGGTCACGCGCATGCCCTGGATGAAGGTGCCGGCCTTGCCGATCTTCTTCAGCGCGTGATCGATCTGCGGACCGCCGCCGTGGACGATCACCGGGTTGATGCCGACCAGCTTCAGCAGGATCACGTCGCGCGCGAAGCCCTGCTTGAGCCGCTCTTCCGTCATCGCGTTGCCGCCGTATTTGATGACCACGGTCTTGCCGTGGTAGCGACGGATGTACGGCAGCGCCTCCGCGAGGATTTCTGCTTTCAGTGTGGGGGCGATCTGCGAGAGGTCGATGGGCTCGGACATGGCGGCGGCTCTGGCTGGGAACGGTTGAAACAGGGCGAATTGTACAGGAGTGGCGCAGCGCAGCATCGGGTTTTTGGGCCGGCCGGAACGCCGGCGGCGCGGCGCGGCATCGCACGCGGCGGCCCGCCGGCTATGGCGCGGCACGATTCGGGGCGCCGTCGCGCGGGTGGCGCCGGCGGGCGGGCGCGCGTGCGTTGGCGGCCGACCGCGGCCGGGCGGCCGGCGTGCAAAATTCAGCCGCCGCGCTATGCTTGTCGCGTGGGGCGATGTCCCGCCCGCTTTCGCGATTGCGCCATGACCGATTCCGCCGCCGACGCCCGTTCCGTCCCGCGCCGTGCGCGCTGCCCGCACTGCGGGCGCGGCTTCGACTGCGGCGCGCACACGCAGCCGTTCGACTGCTGGTGCGCGTCGATGCCGCTGCTGCCCGACGGCACGCCGCCCGCGGCCGGTGCGCGGTGCCGATGCCCCGAGTGCCTGGCCGACGAAATCGCGCAGCGCATGGCCGGCACGGCCGGTTGACGCGGCTCGCCGCGCACGCGCCTCGCCCGTTCGTACGCGCGGATCCGGCCCCGCTGGAGGCGCCGGGCGCTAAACGGGTAAACTGCCCGGATGCAACGAATCACCACCACCGGGCGCGTCAACCTCAGTCACCTGTTCTGGCTGCGCAATCTCGCGATCATCGGCCAGCTCGTGACGATCGGCGTCGTGCAGACCTATTTCGGCGTGCATTTGCCGTTGCCGGCGATGCTGATGGTCATCGCGCTCGAAATCGTTTTCAACGCGCTGACCTGGGTGCGCGTGCTGCGCGCGCGGCCCGAGACCAATTTCGAGCTGCTCGGCCAGCTGTGGGTCGACCTCGGCGCGCTGTCCGCGCTGCTGTTCCTGTCGGGCGGCACGACCAACCCGTTCGTGTCGCTGTACCTGCCGTCGCTCGCGATCGCGGCAGCCGTGCTGCCGTGGCACCTGATGATCTGGCTCGCGGCGTTCGCGGTCGCGTGCTACGCGGCGCTCGGCTTCGATTCGGTGCCGCTCAACATGGACAACCCGGCGAACCTGTTCGATTACTACCGGACCGGCATGTGGGCGAACTTCATGGTCAGCGTCGGGCTGATCGCGTGGTTCGTCGCGCGCATGTCGAATGCGCTGCGCCAGCGCGACGCGGCGCTCGGCGAGGCGCAGCAGCACCTGCTGCGCGACGAGCGGGCCGTCGCGCTCGGCGTGCAGGCCGCCACCGTCGCGCACGAAATGGGCACGCCGCTGTCGACGATCGCGATGCTCGCCGAGGAATTGCGCGACGCGGCGCGCGCCGATCCGGGGCTGGCGCGCTACGAGGCCGACCTGAAGGTGCTCGAGGAACAGATGACGCTCTGCACGTCGGCGCTCGCGCGCCTGCGCAGCCGCGCGAGCGCGCCGGCGAGCCGCCAGCCGGTGGACGACTGGCTCGACACGTTCGTCGAGCACTGGCGCCTGCGGCATCCGCACGTGCAGTTCGAGCTGCTCGGCGCGCGCCCGTCGGGCGTCGCGCTCGACGATACGGTCGCGGCTGGCCAGATCCTGACGATCCTGCTCGACAACGCCGCGCGCGCGAGCCCGCAGCGCGTGACACTCGCCGCAAAGGTCGCGCACGACCGTGCGACCGACGAAATCGAATTCGAGGTATGCGACGACGGGCCCGGCATTCCGGCCGCGCTGCGCGAATCGCTCGGCGCGATGCCGGTCGACAGCACGCAGGGCGGGCACGGCGTCGGCCTGTATCTCGCGTTCAGTGCGGCCGCGCGGCTGGGCGGCGAGATCGAACTGTCCGATGTCGCGCCGCGTGCGGCCGGCGGCAACGGGCGGGCCGCAGGTGCGGCGAACGGCCACGCGGCGGCCGCATCGGGACAACGCACGGGTGCCCGTGCGGCCGAACGGCCAGCCGGCACGCCGGACGGCCGACCGGCCGGCGCCGCGGCCGGGCGCGGCACGCGGGCCGTGCTGCGCCTGCCGGTCGCGCGTGTCGCGATGCCGGCTGCCTCAACCAACACGTAGACGGAGAAACCCCATGAGCGAGAACAATTTCCTGGTGATCGACGACAACGAGGTGTTCGCGGGCACGCTCGCGCGCGGCCTCGAGCGCCGCGGTTACGCGGTCCAGCAGGCGCACGACAAGGAGGCGGCGCTTCGGCTCGCCGCGGGCGGCAAGTTCCAGTTCATCACCGTCGACCTGCATCTCGGCGAGGATTCGGGCCTGAGCCTGATCGCGCCGTTGTGCGACCTGCAGCCCGATGCGCGGATCCTGGTGCTGACCGGCTACGCGAGCATCGCGACCGCCGTGCAGGCCGTGAAGGAGGGTGCCGACAACTACCTCGCGAAGCCGGCGAACGTCGAGTCGATCCTGGCCGCGCTGCAGACCAACGCGACCGAAGTGCAGGCCGACGAGGCGCTCGAGAATCCGGTCGTGCTGTCGGTCGACCGGCTCGAATGGGAGCACATCCAGCGCGTGCTGGCCGAGAACAACAACAACATTTCGGCGACCGCGCGGGCGCTGAACATGCACCGCCGCACGCTGCAGCGCAAGCTCGCGAAGAAGCCGGTTCGGCAGTAAGCGGCGCGGCGGGCGCGCTGCCGGAGGCGGGCAGGCCGTGCGCGGCTGCCGCCGCACGGTTGCCCGCCGCCCCATCGAACCGGCGCGCCAACGAAAACGGGCGGCCCGCGGGCCGCCCGTTTCGCTTTCACCGCCGCGCGCGTTACAGCACGTAGCGCGACAGGTCTTCGTCCTGCGACACTTCGCCGAGCGCGCGGTCGACATACTGCGCGTCGATCGTCACGCGCTCGCCGGCGTGGTTGCCGGCCGAGAACGACACTTCCTCGAGCAGCTTCTCGATCACCGTGTACAGCCGGCGCGCGCCGATGTTCTCGGTTTTCTCGTTGACCGCGAACGCGATCTCGGCGAGGCGCCGGATACCGTCGTCGGCGAATTCGAGCTGCACGTCCTCGGTTGCGAGCAGCGCCTGGTACTGCTTGACGAGGCTCGCGTCGGTCGCATCGAGGATCGCCTCGAAGTCTTCGACCGACAGCGAATCGAGCTCGACGCGGATCGGGAAGCGCCCCTGCAGTTCGGGAATCAGGTCGCTCGGCTTCGCGAGGTGGAATGCGCCGCTCGCGATGAACAGGATGTGATCGGTCTTCACCATCCCGTACTTCGTGTTGACCGTCGTGCCCTCGACGAGCGGCAGCAGATCGCGCTGCACGCCCTGGCGCGACACTTCGCCGCCGCTGCCTTCGTTGTTGCGCGACGTGATCTTGTCGATCTCGTCGAGGAACACGATGCCGTTCTGCTCGACGTTCTGCACGGCCTTCGTCTTCACTTCCTCTTCGTTCAGCATCTTCGCCGCTTCCTCGTCGGTCAGCAGCTTCAGCGCTTCCTTGATCTTCACCTTGCGGCGCTGCTTCTTGCCGCTGCCGAGGTTCGAGAACATCGAGCGGATCTGCTCGGTCATCTCTTCCATCCCCGGCGGCGCCATGATGTCCATGCCGACGGTCGGCTGCTCGAGGTCGAGCTCGACTTCCTTGTCGTCGAGCTGGCCTTCGCGCAGGCGCTTGCGGAAGGTCTGGCGCGTCGCGTTGTTGTCGTCGTTCGCGTGCTCGGCATTGCCGCCGAAGCCCACCGCGCGCGGTTGCGGCAGCAGGATGTCGAGGATGCGGTCTTCGGCCTGGTCGGTCGCCTTGCTGCGCACCTTGCGCATTTCGGATTCGCGCGTCTGCTTGACCGAGATCTCGATCAGGTCGCGCACGATGCTGTCGACGTCGCGGCCGACGTAGCCGACTTCGGTGAACTTGGTCGCTTCGATCTTGATGAACGGCGCATCGGCGAGCTTTGCGAGGCGGCGTGCGATTTCGGTCTTGCCGACGCCCGTCGGCCCGATCATCAGGATGTTCTTCGGGGTGATTTCCTGGCGCAGCGGGTCGGCGACCTGTTGGCGGCGCCAGCGGTTGCGCAGCGCGACGGCGACGGCCTTCTTCGCCTTCGCCTGGCCGATGATGTGCTTGTCGAGTTCCGAGACGATCTCGGCAGGGGTCATGGTGCTCATGGTGCGGTCCTTACTCGATCGTTTCGATGATGCGGTTGTGGTTCGTGTAGATGCACATGTCGCCGGCGATCTCGAGCGATTTCTCGACGATCTCGCGCGGCGACAGCTCGGTGTTCTCGGCGAGCGCGCGGGCCGCCGCCTGCGCGTACGCGCCGCCCGAGCCGATCGCGCAAATCCCGCCTTCCGGGTCGAGCACGTCGCCGTTGCCGGTGATCACGAGCGTGGTGGTCGCATCGGCCGTGATCAGCATCGCCTCGAGGCGGCGCAGCATCCGGTCGGTGCGCCAGTCCTTCGCGAGCTCGACGGCCGCGCGGGTGAGATTGCCCTGGTGCTTCTCGAGCTTCGCCTCGAAGCGGTCGAGCAGCGAGAACGCATCGGCGGTGCCGCCCGCGAATCCGACCAGAACCTGGTTGTTGTAGATCCGCCGCACTTTCCGCGCGCCACCCTTCATGACGATGTTGCCGAGGGTTACCTGGCCGTCGCCGCCGAGCGCGACCTTGTCGCCGCGCCGGACCGAAACGATGGTCGTGCCGTGAAATTGCTCCATCTGCGTTCCTTGAGAAAAACGGGGAAGAGTCGGGCGGCGCGAGGGGCCGCCGCGTGAATCCGCGGTGCGCCGGGAAGCGGCCCGGCGCACATTCGTTTCATTTTAGGGCGGGCGCCGGGATATCAAGAGGGGGAGGCAAATCGGCCGGCGGCCGGGAGCCGGCGCCGGAAAAACAAAAAGCGCGCGGCAGGCCGCGCGCTTCCGGGAAGCAGCGTGTCTGAGCGGAATGCCGCTCGATCAGTCGCCGAACAGCTTCTGGCGCAACTCGCGGCGCTCCTGCGCCTCGAGCGACAGCGTGGCGGTCGGACGCGCGAGCAGGCGCGGAATGCCGATCGGCTCGCCGGTTTCCTCACACCAGCCGTAATCGCCGGAATCGATGCGGGCGAGCGACTGCTGAACCTTCTTGAGGAGCTTGCGTTCGCGATCGCGCGTACGCAGCTCGAGCGCGTGCTCCTCCTCGATCGTCGCGCGGTCGGCGGGATCGGGGACGATCACCGTCTCGCGCAGGTTCTCGGTCGTCTGGCCTGCATTCTTGAGGATGTCCGCCTGCAACTGTTCGAGCCGATTTTTGAAGAAGGCGAGCTGATCCTCATTCATGTAATCCTTGTCGCTCATCTTCAGGATTTCGGCTTCGGTCAAGAGTTTCTTCGTCATCTGCTTGCTTCTTCAATGTGCGGCAAATCAAGAGATAGTGCCTGCACTTTGGGATTACCCGCAACCGCGCTTGCAATCATTTGCGATTTGCCGCCGCGGGGCCGAAAGCCTCTGGAAACCGGTTCTCAAATACCAGGATAGGCCTGGCGCTGATTTGCGCGCGCTGCGAACCGGTGTGCTGCGCGGCAGATCGCATCGGCCGCGGCCGGGAGGCGGATGGGCGATCCGGCGCGGTTGCGATGCCCGGATAACTGGTTCAGCAAGAACCGGGCCTGTTTGTTGCCGTACTCCAGCGGGCACGTATTGTAACTGAATCGCAAGCGGGCGCCGTATCGGGTCGATCCCCGTCGGCCACGCCAATATCTAGAAAATATAACGCGCAAATCGCGAAAAAGCGATGACGACGAAACCCTGCCCGGAAAAGGCGCCGCGCGACTGCCGCGGCCGCCTGCGAAGGCGGCCGGGCAGCGGGGGCGGCAGGCGCCCGCGCGGGTCAGGCGAGGCAGGCGTCGAGGCCGTCGGTAATCAGGTCCTGCGGCAGGTCGACGCCGATGAACACCATCTTGTTGGTCTTCTTCTCGGCCGGCAGCCACTTGGCCGCGAGGTCGCTGCCCATCATCTGGTGCACGCCCTGGAACACGACCTTGCGGTCGACGCCCTTCATGTACAGCACGCCCTTGTAGCGCAGCATCCGCTCGCCGTAGATCTGCAGGATGCCGCCGAGGAAGTCTTCCAGCTTGTTCGGGTCGAACGGGCGGTCGTTGCGGTACACGAACGACTTGATCTTGTCGTCATGGTGCGCGTGGTGGTGATCGTGGTGGCCATGGCCGTGATCGTGCGCGCATTGGCCGTGATCGTGGTCGCAACCGGCGTGATCGTGATCATGGTCGTGATCGTGATCGTGATCGTGGTGGGCGTGCGCGTGATCGTCCTCGGCGAGGAAATCGGGATCGATCTCGAGCTTCGCGTTCAGGTTGAAGCCGCGCAGGTCGAAGATTTCCTTGATGTCCGCTTCGCCGAAATTGACGATCTTGATCGCGGCCTTCGGGTTCATGTGCATCAGGCGGTGCTTGAGGCCGGCGACGGTCTGGTCGTCGACCAGGTCCGACTTCGTGATGAACAGGCGGTCGGCGAAACCGACCTGGCGCTGCACCACTTCGTGTTCGTCGAGCTGCGCGTTCGCGTGTTTCGCGTCGACCAGCGTGATGACGGCATCGAGCAGGAAATCGTCGGCGATTTCGCTGTCGATGAAGAACGTCTGCGCGACGGGGCCCGGATTCGCGAGGCCGGTCGTCTCGATCACGATGCGGTCGAAGTCGAGCTTGCCTTCGCGCTTTTTCGCGGCCAGATCGCCGAGCGCGCGGGCAAGGTCGCCGCGGATCGTGCAGCAGATGCAGCCGTTGCTCATCTGGATGATCTGCTCGTTCGAATCCTGCACGAGGATTTCGTTGTCGATGTTCTCTTCGCCGAACTCGTTCTCGATCACGGCGATCTTCATGCCGTGCTGTTCGTTCAGGATGCGCTTGAGCAGCGTCGTCTTGCCGCTGCCGAGGAAGCCGGTAAGGATGGTGACGGGAGTGGCCATGTCGGTCGCCTGTGGTTCGTGAATCGGGGTCAAAACCAGGATGTGCGTCGCGCCCTCGCGCTGCGAGCCGGGGCGTACAACCATCCATTGAAACATACCTGTCAAGCCCCCGCCCGTCGTCCGGACGACAGGCGAAAGCACTGTGCCGCCAACGGCGGGTGGGCGCGGTTGTCCGCGCTAGATCGGGGCGATCAGACGATTTGCAACAGCAGGCCCTTCAGATATTCGCCCTCCGGGAACGCGGCGAGCAACGGATGGTCGACGCCCGCGCCGAGCCGCTTCAGGATACGCGCGTCGACCTTCGCGTCGGCGGCCGCGCCCGCGACGATCTTCTGGAACAGGTCCATGTCGATCGCGCCCGAGCACGAGTACGTGAACAGCAGGCCGCCCGGGCGCAGCAGCCTGAAGCCGCTCAGGTTGATGTCCTTGTACGCGCGCGCCGCGCGATCGACGCTGTCGCGGGTCGGCGCGAACTTCGGCGGATCGAGCACGATCAGGTCGAAACGCTCGCCTTCGTCGACGAGGCGGCGCAGCGTCTTGAACGCATCGGCGTCGAGCCAGGTCGCGCGTTCGGCGTCGAAGCCGTTGGCCACGACGTTCTGCTGCGCGAGCGCGAGCGCGTCGCCCGACGAGTCGATCGACACGACGCGTTTCGCGCCGCCCTTGAGCGCCGCGAGCGAGAAGCCGCCGGTGTAGCAGAAGCAGTTCAGCACGTCGCGGCCGGCCGCGTACTGCGCGACGAGCGCGCGGTTGTCGCGCTGGTCGACGTAGAAGCCCGTCTTGTGGCCGTTCGGCACGTCGACGTGATAGCGCACGCCGTTTTCGTTCGCGATCAGCGTCGCGGGCGGCGCGTCGCCGGCCAGCACGCCGGTCGTCTGCTCGAGCCCTTCCTTGTCGCGGATCGACACGTCCGAGCGCTCGTACACGTTCGGGCAGCCGGTCGCGCCGACGAGCGCCGCGACGATCGCGTCCTTCCACGCTTCGACGCCGGCCGCCATGAACTGACACACGAGCTGGCCGCGCGGCGCGGCGCCCGGCTCGGCCGTGTCCGCGATGTAGTAGTCGACGATCAGCCCCGGCAGCCCGTCGGCCTCGCCGAACACGAGCCGCACCGCGCCCGTGCCCGACACCATCGTCGTGCGGTGCGCAACCGCGCGCTGCACGCGGCGCTTGAAGAACGCGTGATCGATCGGCTCGCTCTCGTCGAAGCTCCACACCCGCACGCGGATCTGCGACTGCGGGCTGTACGCACCGCGCGCGAGAAAGCGGCCGTCGTGCGCGCGCACGAGCACGGTCGCGCCGGGCGCGGGCTTGCCGTCGACGCGGTCGATCGCATTGGCGTAGATCCACGGATGGCGGCGCAGCAGCGATTTTTCCTTGGACGGCTTGAGGGTGACGGTTTGCATGATGAGATCGAAATGGGCCGGGCGCGACGCCGGCCGATGCCGGCCGCCGCGCGCGGCGGGTAACACGGGGCGCGCGTCAGTCGCGCTTCTTCGCGCGCGGATGCGCGCTGTCGTAAATCTTCGCGAGATGCTGGAAGTCGAGCGACGTATAGACCTGCGTCGCGGCGACGCTCGCGTGGCCCAGCAGTTCCTGCACCGCGCGCAGGTCGCCGCTCGACTGCAGCACGTGCGTCGCGAACGAGTGGCGCAGTACGTGCGGGTGGACGTTGGCGGGGATGCCGGCGGCGAGCGCCGCGCGCTTCACACGTTCGCGCACGACGCCCGGCGACATCCGGTTGCCGCGCACCGACAGGAACAGTGGATGCGGATCGTGCTTCACGAATTCGCCGCGCACCGCGAGCCACGCGTTCAGCGCGTCGATCGCCTTGCGGCCGACCGGCACCTTGCGCTCCTTGTTGCCCTTGCCGCGCACGGTGACTTCGGCTTCGGCGAGATCGAGCCAGCCGGCCGAGCGGTAGCCGTCGGCCTGCGCGTACCCGACGTCGAGCCCGACCAGTTCGGCGAGGCGCAGCCCCGACGAATAGAACAGCTCGAGGATCGCGTGGTCGCGGATGCCTTCGGTCGTTTCGGGCAGCGGCGTATCCATGAGTGCGACCGCATCGTCGACCGACAGCGCTTTGGGCAGCGATTTCTCGCGTTTGGGCGCGCGTACCCCGGCCACGGGATTCGCGGGCATCTCGATGCGCTGCGCGAACCAGCGATAGAACGCACGCCATGCGGAAAGCCGGTGCGAGATCGAGCGCGCGGACAGCCCGGCCGCGTGCGCGCGCACGACCGCGCCGCGCATGTCGGCGGCTGTCAATGCTTCGAGCGGCCGGCCGGCCGCGAGCTTCTTCAGTTCGTCGAGTTCGTGCGCGTACCCGCGCAGCGTGTGTTCCGACAGCTGCCTGACGTGCTGCAGGTTCGACAGGTAGGCGGCGATCGGATCGTCGGTCATCGCGTGCGGCGAATCAGTGCGGCAGCAGGCGCGTGAGCGCGGCGCTCGCGAGCGTCGCGATCTGCGCGAGGAAGTCGGTGGCCATCCCGTCGTGGAAGCGGCGCGGATCGGGCGAACCGAGCACCAGCAGGCCGAACGCGGGCGCGTCGTTGCCGGCAAGGGGCGCACGCAGCGCGAGCAGCGCGACCGACGCGGCCGAGCCGTCGCCGGCCGGCGCGGCCTCGGCGCCTTCCGCCGCGCTCGCGGCCGGGGCGGCGAGCGCGGGCGCGAGCCACTGGGCGGCCTCGAAGCCCGTGTTCGCGCCGCAATACGGCGTCGACAGGCCGTTCGTGAACAGGCGCACTTCCTCGCCGACCTGGCGTGCGAAGTCGGCTTGCGCGTAGGTGTCGGCCACATCCCACACGCGCAGCGCCGTTTGCGGCACGTCGAACACGTCGGCGATGCCGTCGGCGATCGTGCGCGGCAGCGCGTACGGATCGCGCTCCGCGATCACGCGCGCGGTCCAGCGGCTGAACTTCGCGGACAGGCTGTCGTTCTCGTGCCCGTAGCGCACGAGCTCGGCGAGCCGGCGTTCGAGGTGCTTGTTCTTGTCGCGCAGCATCTCCATCTGCCGCTCCTGCAGCGAGATCGCGGCTTTGCCGTGCGGGTTCGCGAGACGAATCGTCGCGAGCAGCTCGGCGTGCTGCGCGAAGAATTCGGGATTGGCGAGCAGGTAGTCGGCGACTTCGCGATCGTTCATGTGGCTGGAGCGTTCAGTTATCAAGGACGTTGCAGGGTCAGGCGATCAGGTCGATCTCGCCTTCGAACACGGTCGCGGCGGGGCCGGCCATCGTCAGCGCGGCGGCTTCGTCGCGCGCGCCGTCCCAGCCGATCGTCAGCGTGCCGCCGTGCGTGTGCACGGTCACGGGCGAATCGAGCAGGCCGCGCCGGATGCCGGCCGCGACCGCCGCGCACGCGCCGGTGCCGCACGCGAGCGTCTCGCCCGCGCCGCGTTCGTACACGCGCAGCTTTACTTCGCGGCGCGACACGATCTGCATGAAACCGGCGTTCACGCGCTGCGGGAAGCGCGCATGGCGCTCGATCAGCGGGCCTTCTTCCAGCACGGGATACGCTTCGGCGTCGTCGACGACCTGCACCGCGTGCGGGTTGCCCATCGACACCGTCGAGATCCAGCGCGTCGCGCCGCCGACGTCGAGCGGCCACAGCGTGTCGTTGCCGTCGGTCCGGCCGTCGAGGCCCGATGCATCGAACGGCACCTGCGCCGGCGCGAACACGGGCGCACCCATGTCGACGACGACTTCGCCGTTGTCCTGCATCGTCAGCATGATCAGGCCCTTCATGACCTGCACGCGCACGCTGCGCTTGTCGGTCAGGCCGCGGTCGCTGACGAACTTCACGAAACAGCGCGCGCCGTTGCCGCAGTGCTCGACCTCGCCGCCGTCGCAATTGAAGATCCGGTACTTGAAATCCGCGCCGTCGACGGTCGGTTTCTCGACCAGCAGCAACTGATCGGCGCCGATGCCGAAGTGGCGGTTGGCGAGCGCGCGCACCTGCGCATCGGTGAGCGGCGGCAGCGCGCGCGAATAGCCGTCGAGCACGACGAAGTCGTTGCCCGCGCCGTGCATCTTGGTGAACGAGAGTTTCACTGGATCCGGAATTCCATGGCGAACAAGGCGGTCGGCACGGCCGGCCGGTGGCCGCGCCGGGGCGGCCTCGTTCGTCGTGCTGATCTCAACCGCAAATGATACATGCAGCCGACAGGGGCGTCCTGCGTGGGCGACCGGTTTGTACCGCGGGCGAAGGCGGGCAGGGCGCGGTATCTGCCGATCGGTCGACTGGTCGCATGCGAGGCGGGTGGGCAAATTGATGCGGTGTGGCGAACCTGTCGCGGCGGGCGCAAGGCTCGGCGAAAACAGCGGACGGGCGGGACGCGCACTTTCGTACAGGTCGAATTGAGAGCGCAATCGAGCGATTCGTATAGTGTGGCTATACGCATGGGCCATGCTGTCGGCATCGCGACTCGAATGTGGGAGATCCATGATCAAGTCGTGGCAGCACAAGGGGCTGGAAGCGTTTTTCACGAGCGGGAACAAGGCGGGCATCCGGCCCGGCCATGCCCCGAGGTTACGGCGCCAGCTCGCACGTCTCGACGCTGCGAGCCGGCCGCTCGACATGAACGTGCCGGGCTGGCGCTTTCACGGCCTGGCCCGAGGGTTGGACGGCCATTACGCGGCGAGCGTGAGCAGCAACTGGCGTTTGACGTTCAGCTTCGACGGAGCCGATGCCGTCCTGGTCGATTACCAGGACTACCATCGAGGTGATCCAAGCCATGACTCGCATCTTCAATCCACCGCATCCGGGCGAAGCGCTGCGCGAGGACGTGCTACCGGCGCTGGGCCTGACTGTCACCGAGGCTGCCGCGCAACTTGGCGTCACGCGCGCGGCGCTGTCGCGCATCCTGCACGGCCATGCAGGAATCTCGCCGGAAATGGCGCTGCGCCTCGAGCATGGCTCGGCGAGGAGAATGGCGGCCGTGCGGATCTGTGGCTCGCGCGGCAATCCGCCTACGATCTGTGGCAGGCACGCGCGAAAGGCGTCCCGAAGGTAACCAGAGTGCGGACGCGCGCATGACCGTGCGCCCGCAGGCCGATGCTGCTCAGTAGAGGCTCGGCTCGCCGGGCGGGCGCGTCTTGAAGCGCTTGTGCACCCAGTAATACTGCTCGGGCATCAGCGGAATCTGTTCCTCGAGGAATTCGTTCATCCGCCGCGCGTCGAGATCGTCGTCGCCGGTCGGGTAGTGATCCCACGGCTTGAATACCTTCAGACGGTAGCCCTTGTAGTTCGGCAGCACCTCGCCGATGAACGGCACGACCTGCGCGCGGCCCGTCTTCGCGAGCCGGCCGACGGCCGTCAGCGTGCACGCCGGCACGCCGAAGAACGGCACGAACGTCGAATTGCGCAGCCCGTAGTCCATGTCGGCGCCGAGCATCACCGGCTTGCGGTCGCGCAGCCAGCGCAGCACGACGCGCGCGCTGTCCGCGCGGCCGACCATCTCGGCGTCGAAGCGCCCGCGCGCCTTCTTCGCCTCTTCCTCGAGCACCGCGTTCGAGAACGGCTGGTACAGCGATCCGCAGCGGCGCTGCAGCGACCGGTTGAGCCAGATCGAACCGGCCTCGATGCCGACGAAATGCAGGCCGAGGAACAGCGTTGGCGGCAGGTCGGGATCGGTGAGATCGACCGCGCTGTCGACCTGGATCAGTTTCGCGAGCTTTTTCTCCGAGCCGAACCACTGCACGCTGCGCTCGACGTAGCTGCGGATCGCATGGCGGAAATGCCGGCCCGCCACGTCCTCGCGCCGCTCGTCGCTCCAGTCGGGGAAGCAGAGTTTCAGATTCGTATGTACGATGCGCTTTCGCCGGCTGGGGATCTGATACAGCAGCCAGCCGAGGCCGTCGCCGAACCGTGCGGTGAGACCGTACGGCAGCAGGGCGAGCAGCTTCAGCAAGGCGATGGCGAGGTGCGTGCCGAGGCGGCCTAGCATGCGGAAGCTCCGTAGGGCCGGCTGGCCGGCACGTTGCGAACAGGGTGGTAAGACAGCGGAAGATGCAGCACGGGCGGCGCTCTGTGACAATTCAGGAAAGCCGCTATAATACGGGCTTCGCCGAGTTAACTGACAACTTGCGGGGCGAAGCCGGCTGGCGCGACACGCGCTGCCCGGTCCTGGTAATCCGCTAAAGCGTCGCCGCTTCAGGCCCAACGAAGCTGGCTACGTGAAACCAACCGTAACCACACAGGAGCCTGAAAAAGTGGCAAACGATTATCTCTTCACGTCCGAATCCGTCTCCGAAGGCCATCCGGACAAGGTCGCGGACCAAATCTCGGACGCGATTCTCGACGCCATCCTCGAGCAGGACAAATACTCCCGCGTTGCAGCCGAAACGCTGTGCAACACGGGTCTCGTCGTGCTGGCCGGTGAAATCACCACGACGGCCAACATCGATTACATCCAGATCGCGCGCGACACGATCAAGCGCATCGGCTACGACAACACCGACTACGGCATCGACTACAAGGGTTGCGCGGTGCTCGTCGCGTACGACAAGCAGTCGCCGGACATCGCGCAGGGCGTCGATCGCGCACACGACGACAACCTCGATCAAGGCGCGGGCGACCAGGGCCTGATGTTCGGCTATGCGTGCGACGAAACGCCGGAACTGATGCCGCTGCCGATCTACCTGTCGCACCGCCTCGTCGAGCGCCAGGCCAGCCTGCGCCGCGACGGTCGCCTGCAATGGCTGCGTCCGGACGCGAAGTCGCAGGTGACGGTCCGCTATGTCGACGGCAAGCCCGATTCGATCGACACCGTCGTGCTGTCGACGCAGCACGCGCCGGACATCGAACTGCCCGCGCTGCGCGAAGCCGTGATCGAGGAAATCATCAAGCCGACGCTGCCCGCCGACCTGATCAAGGGCGACATCAAGTTCCTCGTGAACCCGACCGGCCGGTTCGTGATCGGCGGCCCGCAGGGCGATTGCGGCCTGACCGGCCGCAAGATCATCGTCGACACGTACGGCGGTGCCGCACCGCACGGCGGCGGCGCGTTCTCGGGCAAGGATCCGTCGAAGGTCGACCGCTCGGCTGCCTATGCCGGCCGCTACGTCGCGAAGAACATCGTTGCCGCCGGCCTCGCGTCGCGCGCGCTGATCCAGGTGTCGTACGCGATCGGCGTGGCCGAGCCGACCTCGGTGATGGTCAACACGTTCGGCACGGGCCGCGTGTCGGATGCGGTGATCACGAAGCTCGTGCGCGAGCATTTCGACCTGCGTCCGAAGGGCATCATCAAGATGCTCGACCTGCTGCGCCCGATCTACGAGAAGACCGCGGCTTACGGCCACTTCGGCCGCGAAGAGCCGGAATTCTCGTGGGAAGCGACCGACAAGGCGCTCGCGCTGGCCGAAGCAGCCGGTGTGGAGCCGACGGCACGCGTCGCGTAAGCGTCGTTCGCCTGAAATGAAAAACCCCGGCCTGGCCGGGGTTTTTTTATGGATTTCGGTCGCCGATGCAATGGCGGCGATCGGTGCGGGCCATGCCCGCCAGGCATTCGCTCAGCGTGCGCCGAACCCGAACCAGCCGTTGCTCGCCGCGAGGCGGCGCGGGCGGTTGACGCGGCGCTGCGGGCCGAGCGTGCGGCGCAGCGCGAGCGCGCGCAGCGACGACGGCTTCTGCAGCAGCGAGCGCAGGCCGGCGCGGCGCGCGAACGTCTGCGCGCTCATCATCGAGAAAAACGCGTGGAACCACGCACGGATGCCGTCCAGCCGGCTGTGCGTGTGCGTACGCTCGGCCAGCGCCTGCGTGCGTGCGCGGTGATGGCGCAGCGAGCGGGCAGGAGCGGACGGCACGACGCGCTTCGCAGCGCGGTTGAAACGGGAAGTCAGACGGAATGGCATGTGAACGATGCTTCGCTTGTATGGGTGGCGCCCTGAAGAGCGCACTGGTATGAACGGCCTCGGATGGCACAACGGATCTTATCGGATCCCGCTGCGCGCCGCCCCCGCCAGAATTGACAGGCCGCGTCAGGCTACAGGGGTTTCGTGACGGGCAAAAGTCGCGATAAACCCTTGTGCTGCAACGCGTGTGCCGCATACCGCCTGTCGCTGAGGCAGGTGCCGCGTCGCACAGTTCCCTTGACCCGGATCAAAGCTGTGATTGGCATGCCCCTGCGCACGACAATGGTGCTGTTCGCGGTATCCGGCGCCGATTTACAATCGTCACATTCACACAATAAACGTCTGGCATCCCATGTCGTCTCCATTGCAGTCGGAATCGATCCGCGCGCAGGTCGCGGAATTGCGCGAGCGCGGCTTCGTCGTCGCGCGCGGCCTCGTCGGCGAGGAGCAGTGCGCGGCGCTCAGGCAGATCGCGGAGCGTCAGTTGCGGGAGGCCGCCGAGCCGATCGAGTTCGAGGCCGACCTGCGCTACCCGGGCGCGCCCGAATCGAAGCATGCGCCGGGCGGGCATACGGTGCGGCGGCTGCTCGATGCGTATTCGCGCGATCCGGCGTTTGCCGAGCGCGCGGTGGCCCCTGAAATCGGCGCGTGGATGCGCGAGTATTTCGGTGAAGAGCCCGTGCTGTCGCGCGCGCATCACAACTGCATGATGACGAAGCACCCGGCGTACGGCAGCCTGACCGGCTGGCATCGCGATTTCCGCTACTGGGCGTTCGAGCGCCCGGACATGGTGTCGGTGTGGCTCGCCCTTGGGCCTGAAACCAACGAGAACGGCGCGTTGTGGCTCGTGCCGGGTTCGCATACGGCCGAATTCGGGCCGGAAGCGTTCGACAACGCGAAGTTCTTCCGCGGCGATCTGCCGGAAAACCGCAGGATGATCGACGCGGCCACGTGTCCGTCGCTGGAGACGGGCGATGTCGTGTTCTTTCACTGCAACACGCTGCATTCGGCCGGGCAGAACCGTTCCGACCAGGTGAAGTTCTCGCTCGTGTACACGTATCACGGCGCAAGCAACCGGCCGGTGCCCGGCACGCGCTCGGCGTCGAAGCCGGAAGTGCAGTTCTAGGTCAGGATCGGGGCAGCAGGGTGTTGCCGCTCCGATCACGCGATGCGGCGCATCGCGCGCGAATGAAGCAACGGGCGGCGTGGCCGCCCGTTTCGCTTGGTGCGGCCCGCGCGCGTGAGGCAGACGGGCGGGCGTCGCGATGCGCAGCGATCAGCGCTTGCTGCCCGGCATCGCGAGGCCGATCAGGCCGGCGAACGACGCGACGGCGCCGCCGACGATCAGCAGGATCGTCTTCGTCGCGGGCGAGCCGGTGAAGAAGCGCGACACGTTGTCGTTGATCGAATGGAACGACTGGCCGCCGAAATACAGCAGCACGATGCCGCCGACGAGCAGTGCAACCGAGATGACCCGGGACATACCAACCTCGCTGAAACGGTGATTCGAGACGCCGCAGTGTAGGCGACGGTCGCGGTCGCGTCCATCGCCGTGCCGCCGTGCGCGATCCGGCCGCTTTCGCTACCATAGTCGTCGTATGACTCCTTCGCCGCCGTCACGCCATGTGCGCGGCCGGCGCGCGCCCCTTCCCCCGATGTCCTGACGGAACAGACTCATGGCCTACGAAGCAGCTTCCGAACGTTATGCCGGCATGCAATACCGCACCTGCGGCAAATCCGGGCTCAAACTGCCCGCCCTGTCGCTGGGTCTGTGGCACAACTTCGGCGACTCGACGCCGATCTCGACGCAGCGCGAGATTCTGCGCACCGCGTTCGACCTCGGCATCAACCACTTCGACCTCGCGAACAACTACGGGCCGCCGTACGGCAGCGCCGAAATCAATTTCGGCCGGCTGCTGAAGGAGGATTTCCGGCCGTATCGCGACGAGCTGCTGATCTCGACGAAGGCCGGCTGGGACATGTGGCCGGGGCCGTACGGCAGCGGCGGCGGATCGCGCAAGTACGTGCTCGCGAGTCTCGACCAGAGCCTGCAGCGGATGGGGCTCGACTACGTCGACATCTTCTATTCGCACCGTTTCGACGCGCACACGCCGCTCGAGGAAACGGCGGGCGCACTGGCGTCGGCCGTGCAGCAGGGCAAGGCGCTCTATATCGGCATCTCGTCGTATTCGGCCGCGAAGACGCGCGAGATGGCCGAGCTGCTCGCGCAATACAAGGTGCCGCTGCTGATTCACCAGCCTTCGTACAACATGCTGAACCGCTGGATCGAGCGCGAGCTGCTCGGCACGCTCGACGAAGTCGGCGCGGGCAGCATCGCGTTCACGCCGCTCGCGCAGGGCTTGCTGACGTCGAAGTATCTGAATGGCGTGCCGGCCGACGCGCGCGTGAACAAGCCGGGCGGCGGCTCGCTGAAGCAGGAACACCTGAGCGCGGACAACCTCGAGCATGTGCGCAAGCTCAACACGATCGCCGAACGGCGCGGGCAGAGCCTTGCGCAGATGGCCTTGGCGTGGGTGTTGCGTAACGGCCGCGTGACGTCCGCGCTGATTGGCGCGAGCCGCGCGGAGCAGGTGCGCGAGAACGTCGGCGCGTTGAAGAACCTCGAATTCTCGGCGGAGGAGCTCGCCGAGATCGATCGTTACGCGACGGAAGGCGGCATCAATCTGTGGGAAAAGCCGTCCACCGATCAGGCGATCTGATCGGGAGTCGATACGGCATGCGAAACGTCGCGTGCCGTGTCGCCGACCCGCGGACCGTACGTCGCGTCGCTGCGATGCAGCGACGCACGTCGCGCGCTGGCGGCGCGCTAGATCAGCGCGGGCAGGCCTTCAACGAGCAGCACCGCGACGCCGACGCCGAGAATGACGCCGAGTACGCGCAGCAGGTTGTGACGGAATTGGGTCGCGCACGGCACCGCGCCGAGAAATAGCGCTCCGGCCAGCGCCATCGGAATCAACAGAATGAAGTCGCCGATCGTGAAATAGGTCGTCATGCGTGTCTCCAGTGTCGACCGAAGTGGGCGCTTCAGTGTTGCCTTGGCGGCTCCATCCCTGCGGGATATCGACCCGAAACGGCACGCGTGCGCTCACCCCGGCCCCATGCCGGGTGTTTCTAGTTGGTCCGGCCCGTTGCGTGCGGGCCGTCCATTCGAGTATAGGCAACCGGCGGCGCTTTTCGCTATCCGAACCATTAAAAATCAGCGGAAAGCCGCGGGAAGCACGCGTTTTTCGTGCAAGCAAGACGAACGCCTTGCACGTATCTTTCCCGTTCCTTTCGGTTCTCGCGGAATCGTCGTACGTGTCCGATGCGGGCCGCCGCACCCGCAGGCGCGGCGGCCCGCCCGCTCAGGCGCGCTCGGATTGCGATCGTGCGGCCGGCGCGCGGAACACGAGCGCGAGCCCGGCGACGATCGCGCTCATGCCGGCGAGCGCGAGCGGCTCGGGCCGATTGCCGAGCCATACGGCATCCATCAGCGTGGTGACGACGGGCACGAGATAGAACAGGCTCGTCACGTTCACGAGATCGCCACGCTGCATCAATCGGTAGAACAGCAGTTGCGCGATCACCGAAATCACGATGCCGAGCCACAGTAGCGGCACGACGAACGCCCAGCTCGTGTCGAACGACACCGGCCGGAACGGCGCGATCGCGACGCACAGCGCGAGGCCGATCGCATTCTGCAGCGGCAGCACGTCGGCGGGCGCCGCGCGTACGCGTTTTTGCAGCAGCGAGCCGACGGTCAGCGCGACGAGTGCCGTGAGTGCGCACGCGATGCCGGCAGCCGACAGGCCGCCCTTCCCGCCGTTCATGCCGCTCACGCCACGGCCGACGACGAGCGCGAGGCCGGCGAGCGACAGCGCGAGCCCCGCGATGCGCACCGGCTGCCAGCGACGCTCGACGATCGCGAGCGTGAGGATCGGCTGCACGCCGAGGATCGTCGCGAGCACGCCGGGCGCGATGCCGCGCTCGAGCGCGAGCAGGTAGAAGATCGAATAGCCGCCCATCATCAGCAAGCCGGTCAGCGCGGCCATGCGCCGCTCGCCGTGCGGCGGCAGCCAGCGCTTGCGCACGAAGGCCAGCGCGAGCAGCACGAGCGATGCGAGCGCGAAACGGGCAGTGAGAAAGGCGAACGCGGATGCGTGACGCAGACCGAGTTCAGCGAAGATCGCCCCGCTGCTCCACAGCAGCACGAAGAGCGACGTCGCGCCATGCGCGGCAAGCGCGCGTTTGAACGAAACCATGTGAATCCACCTGTCGAACGGATCGAAACGTTCCATCCGCGCGCGCGGCAACATGCCGTGCGTCACGACGCACGCAGCTGCAGCCAACGAGGCGAATGGAAGACGAAAACGGAAGCCGGCCGGTCAGCCGGCGCGTGCCGCCGGCGGGGGCGGCGCAGCGCTGACGAGCGGCGGTGCGACAGGAGGGGGAAGGACCGACGGATGCGCGCACGCCTGCGGCCGCGAGTCGAACTGCGGCCGGGATTTGGCAAGGGCGGACGTGAGCGGATGCATCGTGTCGGAATGCGAGTGAACGCGAACGAAAGCCTAAGGTACCGCAAGGCAAGCGCCGAACGCAACTCCTGTCGGCGGCTGCATGTTGCCGGCGATATGTTGTGCCGATGCAGGCCGACGCCGGTGCGCCGGCCGCTGCGCACGCAAGCATTCGACAAACGGTGAAAGGCGATCGACATGCGACGCGCGCGAGGCGATGTCGGCGCCGATCGCAGGGCGTGTGCCGATGCTCCTGCACGGAAGAAGCGAAGCGGTATGCGCGTTGCGTCAATTCCGTGCGCGCGCCGCCGCCGGGCGGTTTCGGTGGGCGGTCACATTCGACAGGGTATGATGGGGGTAACCGGGCAGGCAAGTACGAGCCCGGCGCAGTGGTTGATTGGAGACATTCGACGAATTCGCGGCATTTCGCCTGCTTCTTCTTCTTTTCGCGCTTCGATAAACCGTGAACAATGGGATCACGCGCAACGCTCCGTCGAGAGCGGCGCGGATCGTGCATTTGCCGGCTCGCCAGCGGGCCGGGTTTCAAGATTCAAGAGTGGGGAACCATCATGCATATCGGGTCGATCGTCTGCACTACCCATATCGCGGTGCCGAAAGGCGCGCGCGGCATCGTCCAGCGCATCCTGGGCGACATGGCCATGGTGACCTGGTACGCGGGCGTGCCGGGTGAGTCGAAAGAACTCAACACCGAGCCGTTCTTTCTCGAGGATCTGATCGACACAGGCGAATCCGTCCTGCCGGCCGGCGCGGCGCTTCACTAGGGCCTGTTCGCGCTAGCAACGGGCTCGCGAACGCACCTTTCACCCCGTCCCCCAAGGGGACTTCCTTCGGGCGCGTGCAAGAAGAGAGGAGGTGCAATAGCCGTAGCTATTGCAACGACGAACGACGCCGCCCTGCGGGCGGAAAGGCGCGTTCCCCCGTTTGGAGAAATTCATCCATGGGGGCCAGCGCAAGTCCGTTGTTAGCGTGAACAGGCCCTGGCGCATCGCGCCGGACGCTCGTCTTTCGGCCCGGGTGGCGGCACAATGCGGGGCATGACAGACGCCACTTCCGCTCCCGCTTCTCCCGCCAACCCGCCGTTCGCCGGCCTCACGCCCGAATGCGTGCTCGACGCGCTCGACAGCGTGCTGATGCCGGCCGGCCTGCGCACCGACGGGCGCCTGCTCGCCCTCAACAGCTACGAAAACCGCGTCTACCAGGTCGGTATCGAAGACGGCCCGCCGGTCGTCGCGAAGTTCTATCGCCCGGCGCGCTGGTCGGACGACGCGATTCTCGAAGAACATGCGTTCGTCGCCGAACTCGCCGCGCGCGAGATTCCGGCGGTGCCCGCGCGATCGTTCGACGGCCATACGCTGCACGCGTTCGACGGTTTCCGCTTCTCGATCTTCGAGCGGCGCGGCGGCCGCGCCCCCAATCTCGACCGCAGCGACACGCTCGAATGGCTCGGTCGCTTCATCGGCCGCATTCATGCGGTCGGCGCGACGCAGCCGTATGTCGCGCGTCCCGTGCTGGACATCGATACGTTCGGCTACGAGCCGCGCGACTATCTGCTCGCGCACGATTTCATTCCGGATGACGTAAGAGCGGCGTACGCGAGCGCGGTCGCGCTCGCGCTCGAAGGCGTCGAGGCCGCGTTCGAGCGCGCCGGAGAGATCCGCCTGCTGCGCACGCACGGCGACTGTCATCCGAGCAACGTTCTGTGGACCGATGCCGGCCCGCATTTCGTCGACTTCGACGACAGCCGGATGGCGCCGGCCGTGCAGGATCTGTGGCTGCTGCTGCCGGGCGATCGCGAAGGCGCGTCGCGCGCGCTGGCGGACCTGCTCGCCGGCTACGAGGATTTCTGCGAATTCGAGCCGCGCGAGCTGCATCTGGTCGAAGCGCTGCGCACGCTGCGGCTGATCCACTATGCGGCGTGGCTCGCGCGGCGCTGGGACGACCCCGCGTTTCCGGCTGCCTTCCCGTGGTTCAACACGCATCGTTACTGGGAAGCACGCGTGCTCGAATTGCGCGAGCAAATCGGCGCGATGCAGGAGGGGCCGCTCTGGCCGGTGTGACGGCTGCGTGCGCGGCATGGATGCCGCGCGTCGGGCCCGCAACGGCCGCGACGCGATGCGTGCGTGCGGCCCGGCCGGCTCAGAATTTCAGCATCAGCTTGATCAGTGCGGCGAAGCGTTTGCCGTACGGCGGCGCGAGCAGGTTGCGTGCGTTCAGCCGCGCCTGCGTGAGCACCGGCTTCATCTTCGAGAACGTCACGAAGCCGTCGTAGCCGTGATACGCGCCCATGCCGCTCGCACCGACGCCGCCGAACGGCAGGCTGCCGCACGCGATGTGCATCAGCGTTTCGTTGATCGATACGCCGCCCGAGACCGTTTCGCGCATCACGCGGTCGATCGTGCCGCGATCCTCGTCGAACAGGTACAGCGCGAGCGGACGCGGGCGCGCATTGACGTACGCGATCGCCTCGTCGAGCCGCTCGTACGGCACGAGCGGCAGCAGCGGCCCGAAGATCTCTTCCTGCATCAGCGACGACGCGGCCGGCACCTGCGTGACCGCGCACGGTACGAAGCGGCGCGACGCGGGATCGGACTGCGCGTCGGACAGCGGATGCAATTGCGCGCCGGCTGCCTGCGCGTCGCTCGCGAGTTGCTGCAGGCGTGCGTAGTGACGCGGCGACACGATCGTCGTGTAGTCGCCGTTGGCCGCCAGGTCCGGATACAGCTTCGCGAAGCGGGTCCGCGCGCGTTCGATGAACGCGCCTTCCATCCCGCGCGGCAGCAGCACGTAGTCGGGCGCGATGCAGGTCTGGCCGGCGTTCAGCGTCTTGCCGGCGACGATCGCGTCGACGGCCGCGTCGAAGCGCGCATTCGGGCCGACGATCGCCGGCGACTTGCCGCCGAGCTCGAGCGTGACGGGCGTGAGGTTGTCGGCGGCCGCGCGCATCACGTGGCGGCCGACGTGCGTCGAGCCGGTGAACAGCAGATGGTCGAACGGCAGCGCGCTGAATGCGGCGCCGACTTCCGCGTCGCCGTTCACGACCGCGACGTGGTCGCGCGCGAAGGTCTTGCCGATGAGCTGCTCGAACAGCGCCGACGTGCGCGGCGTCAGTTCGGACATCTTGACGATCGCGCGGTTGCCGGCGGCGAGCGCGCAGATCAGCGGGCCCGCCGCGAGCAGCACCGGGTAGTTCCACGGCACGACGATGCCGACCACGCCGAGCGGTTGCGGTATCACCTTCGCGCGCGCCGGGCGCAGCCACTTGTTCATCGGCTTGCGGATCGGCTTCATCCAGCGCTTGCCGTGCTTCAGCGCGTCGTCGATCTCTTCCTTCGCCATCCAGATTTCCGACAGCAGCACTTCCTGTTTCGCGCGATGGCCGAAATCGGCGCTGATCGCGTCGGCGAGCGCATCCGCGTGGTCGATCAGCATCGTGCGCAGCGCGCGCAGGTGCTGCGCACGCGTGTCCCATGCCGGGTACGGTGCGCGCAGGTACGCCGCGCGCTGGTCGTGCAGCAGCGACGTCAGCGCATCGACCGACGGCAGTGCTTGCGGGGCCAGTTCGGGCAGGTCGTTCTTCATGTCGTCTCCTCCAGTTGGGCCTGGCCGATCGGCCGGCCGTCACGCCGCACGCGCACGCTCGGCGAGCGCGGCGACGCGGATCGGGTGATGCGTGTCGCGCGGCACGGGGCCGGATGCGACGGGTGCTCGAAAACCGGTTGCGGTACGCGGCGGGCGTCGTATCCGCGCGACGGTGCGCGCGCCCGAAAATCGTGCCGCACGGCCCGCGCGCGCGACCCGATACGGTGACGAGCGGGCACGCGATGCCGTCTTGCGATCGTCTGCCGGTGCACCGCAGCAGGGCAATGCGACGCGTATGCGATTGCGGGCCGCCGTGCATCGTGCGGCGGCGCCGACACACCGTCCAAACGGTCGGCGACGACACGCGCCGTTCGATTTCGACCGACCGCACGCATGACGCCGTGCATCGTCGCGCGGGCCGTCGTTTGAAATGAAATGCGGGCCGCGCGCGCGACCTCGGGATCACCCGGTCGACACGCGGCCTGCAGAATCGGGCGCTGCATCGTCGTTCCTCCCGTTTCGCGACGAATCGGCTTCTCGTGGCCGGTGCATCGCGCGAAGCGTATCGGTACATCTTAAATTTAGTTCACGCGGGCGTTTAGAGGAATCGCTCTTGAATCCGCGCGCCGCGCACGCGACGGCCATTCCTACAATGCCCGAACACAAGAGGAGACGCGGTCGCGCGGCGGTGCCGGGCGCCTTCCATGACACGACGGAGACGTGACATGCAATACGACTACATCATCGTCGGCGGCGGTTCGGGCGGCTCGAGCCTCGCCGGCCGTCTCGCCGATGCCTGCCCCGATGCGACGATCGCGCTGATCGAGGCCGGCTCGCATACGGAGCGCAACCTGCTCGTCAACATGCCGGTCGGCATCGCGGCGCTGGTGCCGTTCAAGCTGGGCACCAACTACGGCTACGAGACGGTGCCGCAGCCGGGCCTCGGCGGGCGGCGCGGCTATCAGCCGCGCGGGCGCGGGATGGGCGGCTCGAGCGCGATCAACGCGATGATCTACACGCGCGGCCACCCGGGCGACTACGACGAATGGGCGCAGCTCGGCGCGACGGGCTGGGGCTGGCAGGACGTGCTGCCGTATTTCCGCCGCGCGGAAGGCAACGAGCGCGGCGCCGACGCGTGGCACGGCGCGGACGGCCCGCTGTCGGTGTCGGATCTGCGCTTTCGCAATCCGTTCTCCGAACGATTCATCCAGGCCGCGCACGCAGCCGGCTATCCGCTGAACGACGACTTCAACGGCGCGAAGCAGGAAGGCGTCGGCTTCTATCAGGTCACGCATCGCGACGGCTCGCGCTGCAGCGTGGCGCGCGCGTACATCTACGGCCGCAACCGGCCGAACCTGCACGTGATCACCGATGCGACGGCGCTGCGCGTCGGGTTCGACGGCAAGCGCGCGGTCGGCGTCGTCGTGTCGCGCAACGGGCGGATCGAGACGCTCGGCGCGCGCGCGGAAGTGATCCTGTCGGCCGGTGCGTTCAATTCGCCGCAACTGCTGATGTGTTCGGGGATCGGCCCGGCGGAGCAATTGCGCCGGCACGGGATCGCGGTCGTGCAGGATGCGCCGGACGTCGGCACGAACCTGATCGATCACATCGACTTCATCATCAACACGCGCGTGAATTCGTCGGAGCTGGTCGGCGTGTGCCTGCGCGGCATCGCGAAGATGACGCCGGCGCTCGCTCGCTATTTCTCGAGCCGCACGGGGATGATGACGAGCAACGTCGCGGAGGCCGGCGGCTTCATCAAGAGCGATCCGTCGCTCGAGCGTCCCGACCTGCAACTGCATTTCTGCACGGCGCTCGTCGACGATCACAACCGCAAGATGCACTGGGGTTTCGGCTATTCGCTGCACGTGTGCGCATTGCGGCCGTTCAGCCGCGGCACGGTCGCGCTCGCGAGCGGCGACGCGCGCGACGCGCCGCTGATCGATCCGCGCTTCTTCAGCGATTCGCGCGATCTCGACCTGCTGGTGCGCGGCGCGCAGGCGATGCGGCGCATCCTGTCGCAGGCGCCGCTCGCGTCGCAGGGCGGGCGCGAGTTGTACACGCGGCCGGACCAGAGCGAAGCGGAGCTGCGCGCGACGATCGTCGCGCATGCGGACACGATCTATCACCCGGTCGGCACCTGCCGGATGGGCGCCGATGCGCGCGCGGTCGTCGATCCGCAACTGCGCGTGCGCGGCGTCGACGCGCTGCGCGTGGTGGATGCGTCGGTGATGCCGACGCTGATCGGCGGGAACACGAATGCGCCGTCGGTGATGATCGGCGAACGCGCGGCCGACTTCATCGTCGCGGCGCGTCGGGGCGGCGTGCCGCGCGGCGAGGCGGCGGCCGCGGTGCACGGCCGCTAGATGCGGCGCGCACGGCGGCGGTCATGCTCAGGCAAACGTATCCACGAGGCCGGCGCGGCTCGCGCGTGCGGCGACCGGTGCGGATGGCGCGGCGTCGGCGGGTGCATCGACGGCTGACGGTCCGCCGTTCCCGCGTCGCGACGACTGGCCGCCGGCGAAGGCCTGCTGCGGGTTGGGCTGCTGTTGCGAGGCGAGGCCGCCGTCGCTGACGGTCGCGCTGCCGAGCCCGAGCCCGCCCGCTTCCATCGCCTCGCGCAGCTTCGGCAGCGCGGCTTCGACCGCATCGCGCACCTGAGCGTGCTGCGACACGAACAGCGCGTGCGCGTGATTGTCCGCGACGCGCAGCACGACCTGCAGCGGCCCGAGATCGGGCGGGTTGAGCGTCAGCTCGGCGCTCTGCTGGTGCGCATTCGACAGGAACACCACTTTCTGGCTCAGCGCATCCGTCCAGTCGGCCGTGCCGACGTGCGGTGCGAGCACGTGCGCGTTGGCGGCGGCGATCGCGCCGGCGGCCGGCGACAGTTGCAGGTTCGCCTGCGCGGCGGCGGCGGCCGTTGCGCCGGCCGCGAGCGTCGCGCTGGCGGCCGGGTCCGTCGCGTTGCCGGCCGCCGCGAGCGCGTGCTGGGTGCCGGATTGCGCATTCGCGTCGGCCTGCAGCGTTTGCGGCGTGACCTGAGCCGGCGTCGGCTGGGAGGCGAGCGCGCCTTTCGCGTCGGCGAGCGTGCGGTCGAAGGTCGGCACTTTCGGCGTCAGCGGCGCGGCGGCGTTCGACGCGGTCGCTGCCGGCGCCGTCGGCGCGGTGGAGGCGGCCGAGCCGGTCGCCGGCATCGCGATCGCGCCACCCGTCAGCCTGGCGAGCGTCGCTTGCAGCGCGTCGCGGCTCGATGCCGGGTCGCTCGGCTCGGTGGCCGCGTCCTGGGTTGCGTGGCTGGCGAGCATCGCCGTGGCGTCCGGCTGGCCGGACACGGCCGTCTTTTGCGTCGTGGCAGCGGCGGCAGCGGCGCTCGCCGCGTCGGCCGGCGTCGCAGGGTCCGGGCGTGCCTGCAGTTGCGCCTGTACGGCGGCGGCCGCGAGTGCTGCGGCATCGGGGTTGGCGGCGGCGTTCGCGGTCGTATCGTCGGTCGCGTCGTCGTCGTTCGTGCCGGACGGCTTCGCGCCGGCGGCCGGCTTAGACGAAACCTGTTGGGTCGACACGTCCGGTGTACCGGCGTTGGCCGTATCGCCGCGCGTGGCGACGCTTTGCTTCAGCGTCTGCGCGAACGGCACGGCGCTCGCGGTGGCCGACGCATCGCCGGCGGCGGACGCACCCGAGCCGCGGGCGGCCTTGAGTGCGGCGCCGGCGGTGTCGAGCAGCGCACCGAGCAGGGGCAGGGGAGGCATGGCGGTTCTCTCGTTCGAATGCGGTGGTCGGTTACGACGAACGGGCCGCGTCGGCCCGCATGCGCAGGATCTTCGCGGCGTGTTCGTCGGCGTCGCGCTGTTCGCGCCGGGCGTCGCGCTGCGCTGCCTGCGCGATGCCGCGCGCCTGCAGGATTTCATACGAGCCGACGGTACGTTTCTTCTGCTGCCAGTTCGGGCGCGCCTCGTCGATGCGGACTTCGGCCGCGGCGAGCACGGTGCGTTGCTGCGCGATCGCCGCATCGAGCGTGTCGATGAACGCCTGGAAATTGCGCCAGTTGCCGGCCGGCATCCCGCTCTGCGCCGATTGCGCGAAGCGCGCGTGATATTCGTCGCGATAGCGCAGCAGCGCGTCGAGCTGTTCGGCCGCCGCGGTGCGATCGCGCTGCGCGGTGCCGAGCTGCTTCGCGGCCGAATCGAGGTCCTCCTGCGCGCGCTCGAGCAGCAACTGAAGGGGAAAGCCGTGGGCCATCGGGATCAGCCTCCGTAAGCGTCGAACAGCGCATCGAGCGCGCTGAGGCTCGATGCGAACGGCGCACATTCGCGAAAGCCCTGCTGCAGGAATGCCTCGATGCGCGGGTAGAGTGCGATCGCGCGGTCGAGTTGCGCGTCGCGGCCGGGTGCGTAGGCGCCGACGGCGATCAGGTCGCGATTGCGCTGGTAGCGCGACAGCATCTGCTTGAACTGCCGCACGTGGTCGAGATGCGTTTCGTCGATCAGTGCGGTCATCGCGCGGCTGATCGACGCCTCGATATCGATCGCGGGATAGTGGCCGGCCTCGGCGAGCGCACGCGACAGCACGATGTGGCCGTCGAGGATCGCGCGCGCCGAATCCGCGATCGGGTCCTGCTGGTCGTCGCCTTCGGTCAGCACCGTGTAGAACGCGGTGATCGAGCCGCCGCCTTCGGGCCCGTTGCCGGTGCGCTCGACGAGCGCGGGCAGCTTCGCGAACACCGACGGCGGATAGCCTTTCGTCGCGGGCGGCTCGCCGATCGCCAGCGCGATCTCGCGCTGCGCCATCGCGTAGCGCGTGAGCGAATCCATCAGCAGCAGCACGTGCTTGCCCTGATCGCGGAAATACTCGGCGAGCGACGTCGCGTACGCGGCGCCCTGCATTCGCAGAAGCGGCGACACGTCGGCTGGGGCCGCGACGACGACCGAGCGCGCGAGCCCGTCCTCGCCGAGGATCTGTTCGATGAATTCCTTTACTTCGCGGCCGCGTTCGCCGATCAGGCCGATCACGATCACTTCCGCGCTCGTGTAGCGCGCCATCGTGCCGAGCAGCACCGACTTGCCGACGCCTGAGCCCGCGAACAGGCCCATCCGCTGGCCGCGGCCGACGGTGAGCAGCGCGTTGATCGCGCGCACGCCGACGTCGAGCACGTGATGGATCGGCTCGCGATCGAGCGGGTTGATCGACGGCGCCGACAGCGGCGCGTCGACCTTCGACGCGAGCGGGCCAAGGCCGTCGAGTGGGCGGCCCGACGCGTCGACGACGCGCCCGAGCATCTCCCAGCCGACCGGCAGCCGCTTCGCACCCGCGAGGGGATCGGTGACGGGCGCGCTTTCGCGCGGCCACACGCGTGCGCCGGGCAGGACGCCGGCGACGTCGGTGGTCGGCATCAGGAACAGGCGGTCGCCGGCGAAACCGACGACTTCGGCTTCCGCGTGCGACAGCGTGCTGCCGGGCGGCAGTTCGATCGTGCATTCGGCGCCGACCGACAGGCGCAGCCCGATCGCCTCGAGCACGAGGCCGGCCGCGCGCGTGAGGCGTCCGCATGGCCGCAGCGGCAACGCGTGGTGGCTGCGCGCGGCGAGCCCGTTCAGGTGCGTGCGCCAGTGTGCGAGATGCGGATTGTGCGGCGCGCGCGGGGCGGCGGCCGAGGCCGCTGGATGCGGCGCGGTGTCGTGGGCGGGATCGTGCGCGGCCGCCGGCCCGAACGACGCGAGCGCGAGCTCGCGTTCGAGCGGCGTCATGCCGTCGTGCGCGAGCGCGTCGGGCAAGCGCGTCACCACGTGCTCACCTTGCCGATCGCGGCGGCGA
Organism: Burkholderia sp. ABCPW 11; assembly: GCF_001523445.1. Taxonomy (NCBI): domain Bacteria; kingdom Pseudomonadati; phylum Pseudomonadota; class Betaproteobacteria; order Burkholderiales; family Burkholderiaceae; genus Burkholderia; species Burkholderia sp. ABCPW 11. The sequence goes on from NZ_LOVM01000030.1 coordinate 46,225, forward strand.
CGCGCTGCCAGCGGGTGGGCAGCGTTGCGTCGACCTCGCCGGTCGCGGCGTGCGCGCGACAGCCGCCGCGCTCGATCGACGCGTCGGTGCGCACGTTCCAGCCGAGCGTGTCGAGCTCGTCCTGCAGATACGCTTCGACGACGGGCAGGTCGGCCGGATTCACTGCGAGATGCGGCGCGCCGGACAGCGCGGGCTCGGCCGCGAGCACGTCGCGCACGGCCGCGACCAGCGCGGCCGGGTCGTGCTTCACGTGCTGGCGCACGACCTGCTGCGCGATGTCGAGCGCGAGTTGCGCGAGCTCGGACGCGAGATCGTGTTCGACCGCCGATACGGCTTCGCGGAACGACGCGGCGAGCGCCGCGAGCTGCGCGGCCTGTTCGCGGGCATCGGCCTGGCCAGCCTCGAAGCCCTGTTCGCGGCCCTGCTCGAAACCGGCCTGGTAGCCGAGCGCCTGGCCTTCGACGTGGCCGGCCGCATGGCCTTCGGCGTGCGCGGCGTCGCGCACGCGCTGCAGTTCCTCGGCGAGCGCGGCGGCCGCCGCCGCCGCGTCGTCGGGCGGCGGCGGGGGCGGCGGCGGGTCGAACGACGCCATCTCCCACCGCTGGTACGCGGTGAGGGTGCCCACGCGATCGCTCGCCGAATCAGACATACGCGTCTTCCGCCTTGCCGCCGATCGCGATCTGGCCGCTCTCGGCGAGGTTGCGCACGATCTGCAGGATGCGGCGCTGCTGCGTCTCGACTTCGGACACGCGCACCGGGCCGCGCGCGTCGAGATCCTCGGCGAGAAGCTCGGCCGCGCGCTGCGACATGTTCGCCAGGAACTTCTGGCGCAGCGCCGGCGGCGCACCCTTGAGCGCGACGATCAGCGTTTCCGACTCGACTTCCTTCAGCACCATCTGGATCGCGCGGTCCTCGAGGTCGAGCAGGTTCTCGAACACGAACATCTGGTCGATGATCTTCTGCGCGAGATCGGCGTCGTACTGGCGCACGCTTTCGAGCACGCCTTCCTCGTGCACGCTCGTCATGAAGTTCAGGATCTCGGCCGCCGTGCGGATGCCGCCCATCGGGCTGCGCTTCAGGTTGTCGCTGCCGGACAGCAGGCCCGTGAGCACGTCGTCGAGCTCGCGCAGCGCGGCCGGCTGGATGCCGTCGAGCGTCGCGATCCGCAGCAGTACGTCGTTACGCAGCCGTTCGGTGAAGCACGACGCGATTTCCGAGGCCTGGTCGCGGTCGAGGTGCACGAGGATCGTCGCGATGATCTGCGGGTGCTCGTTCTTGATCAGTTCGGCCACCGCGCCCGAATCCATCCATTTGAGGCCTTCGATGCCGCTCGTGTCGCTGCCCTGCAGGATGCGGTCGATCAGCACGCCGGCCTTGTCCTCGCCGAGCGCCTTCGTCAGCACCGAGCGGATGTACTCGCTCGAATCGAGCGACAGCGCGGTGTGCTGCTCGGCTTCCTTCACGAACTCCTGCAGCACGTCCTCGACCTGCTCGCGCGTGACGTTCTTCAGCGCGGCCATCGCGGCGCCGATCTTCTGGACCTCGCGCGGCGCGAGGAACTTGAATACCTGCGCGGCCTCTTCCTCGCCGATCGACATCAGCAGCAGCGCGCTCTTGGTCAAGCCTTCAGCGTTCATCGGACACCCAGTTCTTCACGACGGTGGCGACGATCTTCGGATCCTGGCGGGCGATCGTGCGCGCGTAGTCGAGGTTGCGTTCGTAGCGGTTCTTCTCGTTTTCGAAACCGAGCAGCAGCGGATCGGCTTCCTCCGCCGCCTTTTCCGGCGCGGGCAGGCCGTCGAGCGCGACCGCTTCGTCCGGCGCCGCGAGCGCCGGCGCGGGCGGCTCGGGCGGCGGGAACGCGCGGCGCATCGCCGGGCGCACGAACATGAAGTAGAGCGCCGCCGCGGCCGCCGCGATGCCGAGCCACTTCGCGGCTTCCTTCGCCATCGCGATCATGTCGGGCTGGCGCCACCACGGCAGGTCGGCGTACGGGTCGCTCGCGGTCGAGAACGCGCTGTTCACGACGTTTACCGAGTCGCCGCGCTTCGCGTCGTAGCCCATCGCGTCCTTCACGAGCTGTTCGACCTGCGCGAGCTTCGCGGGCGGCAGCGGCTGCATCGTCACGTGGCCCTTCGCGTCGGCGACCGGCTGGTAGTTGACGACGACCGCGACCGACAGCCGCTTCACGCTGCCCATCGGCTGTTCGGTATGGCGGATCGTCTTGTCGAGCTCGTAGTTGGTCGTCTGGTCCTTGCGGTCGCTGACGGGCGTCGTCTGCGGCGCGTTCTGGCCGTTGCCGGCGACGATCGGCGCGGAAGCCGGCTGCGGCGGCGTGTTCGACAGCGCGCCCGGCACGCCCGACGCGCCGCCCTGCGCGAGTTCGGTCGCGCTGCTGGTCTGCTGGCTGCGGATCGCGGCCTGCTGCGGCGTGCCGTTCGGGCCGTAGCTTTCCGACGTCTGCTCGATCTTCGAGAAATCGAGATCCGCGCTGACCTGCGAGCGCGCGTTGCCGGCGCCGAAGATCGGCGCGAGGATCGCGTCGATGCGCTTCTGCGTGTTGTGTTCGACCTGCTGCACGTACTTGAGCTGGCTCGCGTCGAGGCCGGAAGCGGAAGCGGTCTGGGTCAGCAGGTTGCCGTCCTGGTCGACGATCGTCACGTTCTTCGCCGGCATGTCGGGCACGCCGGACGACACCATCCGCGTGATCGCCTGCACCTGGCCCTCGTCGAGCACGCGGCCCGGATAGAGGTCGACGAACACCGACGCGCTCGGCGCTTCCTTGTCGCGCACGAACACCGACGGCTTCGGGATCGCGAGATGCACGCGGGCGCCGCGCACGGCGTTGATCGATTCGATGGTGCGCTGCAGCTCGCCTTCGAGCGCGCGCTGGTAGTTGATCTGCTCGGCGAACTGGCTGATGCCGAATTTCTGGTTGTCCATCAGCTCGAAGCCGACCGAGCCGCCCTTCGGCAGCCCCATCGCGGCGAGCTTCAGCCGCGTTTCGTGCACCTGGTTCGACGGCACGAGGATCGCGCCGCCGGCATCGGCGAACTTGTACGGAACGTTTGCCTGCTGGAGCGCGGCAATGATCGCGCCGCCGTCGCGGTCGGACAGGTTGCTGTACAGCACGCGGTAGTCGGGCGCCCGGCTCCACAGCACGAGCGCGGTGATCGCGGCGATCGCGAACGCGACGGCGATCACGAACGGCAGCTTCGGGTTGCCCTTCATTCGCGAGATGCCGGGAATGCGTTCGGCGAAGCCGCCCAGCCCGAAGTCCGCGCCTGCGCCGCCCGCGCCCGGCAACGCGGCGGCCGCGGCGGCGCCGGGCGCCGGGCTGAGGCCCGCGCGGGCGTCTGGGTTGATCAGCGAGTTGGCCTGCGAATCCATGCGTCGAGTTTCTCCGGAGCGGGGCGACTGAGCTCGCTCGGGCGAGCGGGCGGACAATGACACGATGCGATTATCGTGACCCGCAGCGCACTCCGATCGACCGAAAAGAGCGGGGTTTCCCCCGTACTTTCTCGGCTTTGACGCGCGCCGCGCTGCTATCCTTTTTCGCGATCCGGCATGGTGCGCGTGGTGCGGCGCCGGCGGATCGCCCGGCGCGTCCGGGTCTCTTCTCTATGTCTGGGGACAGCATGACTGCGAACGTCAGCGGAATCGGTTCGGTGTTGCAACAGATGCAGTCGATGGCCGCGCAGGCGTCCGGCGGCGTCGCGAGCCCGACGGCGGCGCTGGCCGGCTCGGGCGCGGCGACGGCCGGCACGTTCGCGAGCGCGATGAAGGCGTCGCTCGACAAGATCAGCGGCGACCAGCAGCGCGCGCTCGGCGAGGCGAAGGCGTTCGAGGTCGGCGCGCCGAACATCTCGCTGAACGACGTGATGGTCGACATGCAGAAGGCCAATATCGGCTTCCAGTTCGGGCTCCAGGTCCGCAACAAGCTAGTGAGCGCTTACAACGACATCATGCAGATGTCGGTGTGAGGCGACGGGCATCCCGGGGGCGGCTATCCGACGACGGGCATCCGGGGGCGGCTATCCGACGACGAGCATCCCGGGACGGTTCTGTGCTTGCTGAATGGGGCCGGCGGGCCGGCATCGCTTGCCCGGCGGCAGCTCCAGCGCACCTAAAGCTTTTCAAATCCCTTCCGATAACTCCGGTGAAGGCCGCGCCGTGCGACGCACGGCGGCGGTTCCCGCATAGCCAAGGCAAATAAAGGAGAAGCGCATGTTTTCCCCAGGACACGCTGGAGCCAGTGCGTACGCGCGTGTCGGCGTCGAGACCGGGGTGATGGGCGCCTCCCCGCATCGGCTGATCGCGATGCTGTACCAGGGGGCGCGGCAGGCAATCGCGCTGGCGCGCATGCATTTGCAGCAGGACAACGTAGCCGGGCGCGGCGAAGCGATCGGCAAGGCGATCCGGATCGTCGAGAGCGGCCTGCAGGCGTCGCTGAACCGCGACGCGGGCGGCGAGATCGCCGACCGGCTCGATGCGCTGTATGCGTATATCGGCCGGCGCCTGCTGGAAGCGAACGCGCAGGCGAGCGACGCGATGCTGGTCGAGGTCGACGGCTTGCTCGCGACGCTCGAGGAAGCATGGACGGGCATCGCCCCGGAAGTCGCGCGGATGGCCGCGCAACAGGTAGCGGAAGCATCACGATGAATCACAAGGCCGAATACTTCGCGCGTTACGAGGCGCTTGCCGCCGTGTCGAGCCGGATGCTGTGCGCCGCGCGCGGCGCCGACTGGAACGCGTTGCCGGGGTTGCAGGCCGAATTCATGCAGCTCGTGGACGGATTGAAGGAGGCCGATCCGGGCGTCGCGCTCGACGAATCGGATCTCGGCCGCAAGCTCGACCTGATCCGCCGCATCCTGGCCGACGACGCCGCGATCCGCGATCTCGCGAGCCCGGACATCGCGCGGCTGTCCGCGCTGTTCGAGGCGCGGCGCTCGACCCAGGTATTGACCGATCTCTATCGCGCGCGCGGGTAGGGCCGTGTTCCGGGAGGCGGGCGCCCCGGCCCGGTGCCGCACGTGGCGCGCGCCGTTCCCGCGGGCGGCACCGGCGTGCCGCGCCGGATTCGCAACGATGTGTAGCGTCCGTTTGCATATGCAAACGGACCCAAGGTGAGCAGGCTCCGATCATGACCGGTATCGACTCCGTTGCGGCCGCGCTGCTGGCGAGCCGCCTCGACAGCTTGCTGACCGGCACCGTATCGGCGCCCGCCGGCGGCGGCGCGACCTCGCAGGTCGGCACGCCGGGGGCCGGCGCGTCGTCCTCGCCGCCGGCCGGCAGCCCGCCCGCCGCGCCGCCGGCTTCCACGCAGACCGCGCTGTCCGAGGTCGGGCGCGTGCTCGACGCGATTTCGCGCTCGGGCGGCGATGCGACGCCGGCGATCGTCGGTCGGCTGCCGCTGCTGGCCGATCCCGCGGTGCTGCTCACCGATACGCCCATGCCGGCGCGCGCGTCGGCTGCGTCCGGTCCTGCGGCGTCCTCCACGCCGGCTTCGGCTGAAGCGTCGTCCGCCGCGGCGGCGCGCGAAACCGCCGTGCCGCCGCCGGTCGCGGCGTTGCGCGCGGCGCTCGCCCAGGCCGTGAGCGAAAGCGGCCTCTTCTACGAATCCCATCTCGCGCAGTGGCTGGCCGGCCAGCGTCCGCTCGCGGCGCTGCTGCGCGAACCGCAGGCGCGCCTCGCGACCGCGCTCGCGCCGGCCGACCCGGAGGCCGTTCCGCACGAGTCGACCGACGTGCTCGACGAGCTGCTCGCGCAGCGCCCGTCGCTGCCGGCCGCCGCGCGGGCGAGCGCGCCCCCGCCGGCCCAAGGCGGCGCGCCTGCGCGCGATCCCGCGCAGGCCGCGCCGGCGGCCACCCGGCAGAGCGCATCGTTGCCGCTCGACCCCGCCGATCCGCTGGCTGCACCCACCGATACGCGCTGGACGCCCGCGCGGGCCGAGTTGGCCGCCGCATCGTCCGAGCCGCAGGCGCAGCCGCTCGCGACCGTGCATCCGGCCGCCGTGCCACTCGTTCGGCAGCAGCTCGACGCACTCGCGACCGATCAGTTTCGCTGGACCGGCGAGGCGTGGCCGGGCGCGCGGCTCGACTGGACGATCGAACCCGACGAGCCGGGCCATCGCGCCCCGCGCGGCGGCGACGACCTGGGCGACGGCATCGCGTGGCGCACGCGCCTGACGCTGACGCTGCCGTCGCTCGGCACGGTCGATGCCGAACTGGTGCTGAACGGCGCGCAGCTCGTCGCGCGGCTGCGTGCGAACCAGACGGGTGCGGACCGTCTCACGCGCCACGAAGCCGCGCTGCGGCAGCGGCTCGAAGGATCGGGGCTCAGGGTCGGTGGGCTGTCGATCCGCGCGGTCGACGACGGGCCGGACGGCTTCGACCTGTTCGCCGCGCAGGCCGCCGCCGCATACGCGCGCGGCGCGGCCGGCGGCCCCGACGCGCGGGTGCCGGGCGACGATGACGAGGCGCTGCCATGAGCATGACGTCCCGCAAGCGCGCGGCCGCGCTCGTCTACGATCCGAAAGGCGGCGATGCGGCGCCGCGCGTGGTGGCGAAGGGCTACGGCGTGCTCGCCGAGATGATCGTCGCGCGCGCGCACGAGGCCGGGCTGTACGTGCATACGGCGCCGGAGATGGTGTCGCTGCTGATGCAGGTCGATCTCGACGACCGGATTCCGCCGCAGCTTTACCAGGCGGTCGCGGACCTGCTCGCGTGGCTGTACGCGCTCGATCGCGCCGACCCCGCGCCGGAGGACGCCGCGCCGCGTTTTCCGCTGCCGCCGTTGCGCTGAACGGTCAGCCGACGGGCGGGTTCTTACGAACGGCTGTCCGTGGCTTGCGGGATCGTTCTGCCGGTATTTTTCGTCTATCGTTCGTCATCTTATTGCAACGCATGCCTTCTTACGCGTTTGCGCGTACACCGGACCTCCCGCTTCGTGCGCGTACGGATTGAGCCGGCTTGCGATTTATGTAATGATATCCATTCTCATTTTCATGCTGCCCGGGCGGCGCGCACATCTTGCGCGCCGCCCGTCGTTTTGAACGAATGGATACTTTCGCGTGAACGCGCCCGAAACGATCGACCCGCCCAAGACGGGCATGCCGCGCGCCGGCGTCACCGTGCTGCACCCGGCGGGCCGCCCGCTGACCGACGACGAACTGGCCGCGCGCCGCCAGCGCTCGCGCCGCGCGACCTTCATCAAGTGGCTGCGCAAGGTGCACGGCTGGGTCGGGCTGTGGGGCGCGGTGCTCGGGCTGCTGTTCGGCGTGACGGGCGTGCTGCTGAATCACCGCGCGCCGCCGCTGAAGATTTCGACCGGCGAGCCGCAGGTCGAGGAAATGCAGATCGCGCTGCCGGATCCGGTGCCGAAGACGCCTGCCGCGATGACGAAATGGCTGCAACAGGAGCTGCATTTCGACGGCAAGCCGGGCCGCATGCGCAAGGAGCCTGCGCAGGCTGTCGCGTGGGGCGACAAGCGCGTGATGCAGCCCGAGCACTGGCAATTCGGCGTGTTCGGGCCGCACCAGAACCTGCAGGGCGAGTACTGGGTCGGCAACGGCTACGTGTCCGTGAAACGTACGGGCAACACGTTCCTGACCACGCTGAACAACCTGCATCGCGGCGTCGGGATGAATCTCGGCTGGGTGCTGCTGATGGACACGATCGCAGGCTCGCTGATCCTGCTGTCGCTGACGGGCGTGCTGCTGTGGACCGAGCTGAACAAGCGCCGTACGGTCGGCGTCGTGCTGGTGGTCGGTTCGGTTGCCGCCGCGCTGGCGGCCGGCCTGAGCTGATCGACGTTCGCGCCGGCCGGCGCCCGGCGGGAGCGTTACCGCCCGCCGCCGCCGGTCAGAGGCCGCAGGCCGCGCCGCCGTTCGCCGCGATTTCGCGTGCGGCCTTCGCGCCTTCGACCTGCAGGATCGTCGGCAGCGACACGTTGTTCTTCGCGGCGGTGATCTCCGCGAGGATCGAGATCGCGATTTCCGGCGGCGTCCGGCTGCCGATGTAGATGCCGGCCGGCCCGTGCAGCCGGGCCAGCTCCGCTTCGCTCAGATCGAATTCGCGCAGCCGCTCGCGCCGCGCCGCGTTGTTGCGTCGCGAGCCGAGCGCGCCCACGTAGAACGCGGGCGTCTTCAGCGCTTCCATCAGCGCGAGATCGTCGAGCTTCGGGTCGTGCGTGAGCGCGATCACGGCCGAACGCGCATCGAGCTTCATGTCGAGCACCGTATCGTCGGGCATCGTGCGGACGACGCGCGTGCCCGGCACGTCCCACGCGTCCGTGTATTCCTCGCGCGGATCGCAGACCGTCACCTGGTAGTCGAGCCCGACCGCGATCTGGCACAGGTAGCGCGACAACTGTCCGGCGCCGATCACGAGCATCCGGTAGCGCGGCCCGTGGATCGTCACGAGCCGTTCGCCGTCGAAGGCGAGCCCGTCGGTCGCCTGCGCGGGCGACAGCGACGCGCGGCCGGTCGCAAGCGTCATCGTGCGCGTGACGAGGCGGCCGGCCTCGACTTCCGCGCACAGCGCGGCGATTCCGCTATCGCGCGTGAGCGGTTCGAGCACGAGCTGGATCGTGCCGCCGCAAGGCAGGCCGAAGCGGTGCGCTTCTTCGGCCGTCACGCCGTACTTGAGCGCTTCCGGGCGCGCATCGGCCGCGATGCCGCTCGCATGCACGCGGGCGATCAGGTCGTCCTCGATGCACCCGCCGGACACGGAGCCGACCACCAGGCCGTCCTCGCGCACCGCGAGCATCGCGCCTTCGGGGCGCGGCGACGAGCCCCACGTCTTCACGACCGTCACGAGCAGCACGCGACGCCCTTCTTCGAGCCAGCGCGCGCTGGATTTCAGTACATCGAGATCGACGCTTTCCATCGTTTTTTCCTGTTGCCGGACGGCCCGTCGGGCGGCGCCGTCGTTCGATGGCGGGATTATGAACCGCCCGGCGCGCGCGTGCAGGCGGCGCGCCGGCCGGGCAGGCAAATCCGGAGAATCGGGCAAGAGATTGCGACGATCGGACAGCGATCGCGCGGTGGCCGAGGGTTCGGGAGAGACGGACGTGCGGAGCCGGTGCCGGCCCCGCGTGGGGTTCTCGTGATGGCGCACCGCGGAAGGCGCGCCATCACGGATGCTCAGTGCGCGTCGGGGTGGCCGTGCGCGAGCTTCGAGTGGTGCCGCGAGTACAGCGCGTAGATCGCGAGGCCGATCACGAGCCAGATGCCGAACGCGGCCCACGTGACGGGCTGCAGGTTCAGCATCAGGAACAGGCACGACGCGACCGCGAGGATCGGCACCACGGGCACGCCCGGGCAGCGGAACGCGCGCGGCAGTTCGGGGTGCGTACGGCGCAGCACGAGCACGGCGATCGACACCATCGAGAACGCCGCGAGCGTGCCGATGTTGATCAGCTCGGCGAGCACGTTGAGCGGCACCAGCGCGGCGATCAGCCCGAAGAACAGGCCGACCAGCCAGGTCGTCAGGAACGGCGTCGCGAAGCGCGGATGCACACGCGACAGCGCCGCCGGCAGCAGGCCGTCGCGCGACATCGCGAAGATGATGCGGGTCTGGCCGTAGCTCATCACGAGGATCACGGTCAGCATGCCGAGCACGGCGCCGAGGTCGATGAAGCCCGCCACCCATTTCTCGCCGGCGATCTGCAGCGCGTACGAGATCGGGTGCGAGATGCTCGCGTACTGCGCGGACGGCACGATGCCGGTCGCGACCGCGGCGACCGTCACGTACAGCACCGCGCACACCGCGAGCGACGCGATGATGCCGATCGGCAGGTCGCGCTTCGGGTTCTTCACTTCCTCGGCCGCCGACGACACCGCGTCGAAGCCGATGAACGCGAAGAACATCACGGCGGCGGCGCCGAACACGCCGTTCCAGCCGTGCGGCATGAACGGTTTCCAGTTCGCGGGCGTCACGTGGAACAGGCCGACCGCGATCACGAGCAGCACGACCGAGACCTTGATGAACACCATGATGTTGTTGATGCGGGTCGATTCGCGGATGCCGATCGACAGCAGCGTCGTGATCACGATCATCACGAGGAACGCGGGCAGGTTGAACCACGTGACGACCCCCGGCACCGCGCCGGGCGCGGCGGTGAGCACGGTCGGCAGCGTGAGCCCGAAGCCTTGCAGCAGCGACTGCAGGTAGCCCGACCAGCCGACCGACACGGCCGACGACGCGAGGCCGTACTCGAGCATCAGGTCCCAGCCGATGATCCACGCGACGAGCTCGCCGAGCGTCGCGTACGAATACGTGTAGATCGAGCCGGCGACGGGGATCGTCGACGCGAACTCCGCGTACGACAGCGCGGCGAGGCCGCACGCGATCGCGGCGATCACGAACGACAGCATCAGCGCCGGCCCGGCCTGGACGGCGCCGGTGCCGGTCAGCACGAAGATGCCGGTGCCGATGATCGCGCCGATGCCGAGGAAGGTGAGGTCGATCGCGCCGAGCGCTTTCTTGAGCCCGGCGGCTTGCGCGCCGGCGATCATGCGATCGACGTTTTTCTTGCGGAAGAGGGACATTGCGGATGAATCGCCGGCACGCGCAGGCACGGCGCGCCAACTAAGTGAAAACCCATAATTTTAGCCGATTTGGCGTACAAGCCCCGCTGCGGCGCAGCGGGGCGCCGCGAAATCGTCCGATAAAACAAGCGTTTGTGCGCGAAACGGGTGCGGTCGAGCGCGGCGCGGCCTGCGCCGGGTCGCCGGATCGGACGAATTCGAGTGGGCCGGGGGATCGGATCAGGCGCCGGCCGCGGGCGCCATGTCGACGAGCCGGTTGCTCATCACGTAGAACGTGAGTTCCGCGTTGTTCGACAGCCGCATCTTCTCGAGCAGCCGCGACCGGTACACGCTCACCGTCTTCACCGACAGCGACAGCGTGTTCGCGATATCGGTGAGCCGCTTGCCCGATGCGAGCATGCAGAGCGTCTGGTATTCGCGATCGGACAGCTTCTCGTGCGGCAGCGGTTCGTTCTCGAACGACACGTATTCGGCGAGCGCCTCGGCCATCGCGGGGCTCACGTACTTGCGGCCGGCCGCGACCTGCTGGATCGCGCCGATCATCTGCGCGGCGTTGACCGTCTTCGACAGGTAGCCGGCTGCGCCGGCCTTCAGCGCGCGCACCGCGTACTGGTCCTCGCGGTACATCGAGAACATCAGCACCGGCGTGCGCGTCAGCTTGCGCTTGAGGCGCTTGAGCACCTCGATGCCGTTCGTGTCGGGCAGCGAGATGTCGAGCAGAATCACGTCGAATTCCTGTTTGTCGACGGCGGCCATCGCGTCGCCGCCGCTCTCGGCCTCGGTCACGTCGCGCGCGACGCCGCGATCGATCAGCAACTGGCGGATCCCTTGCCGGACGATCGCGTGATCGTCCACGAGCAGGATGTTCAGGCTCATCGCGACCTCACGAAAGCGACGTGCGGCGTGCTGCGCCGGACACCGCGAGCAGCGAAGCCCACGCGAAGCGCGCGGTGACGCGCGTGCCTCGCCCGGTTGCCGGCGTGGCCGTCTCGAAGCTACCGCCGAACGCCTCACAGCGGGCGCGCATGCCGGCCAGGCCGTAGCCGTTGCGGCCGCGCCGGGCGAAACCGGTCCCATCGTCGGCGACACTCAGCGACAGATGCGTGCCGTCGGTGACGATCCGGACATCGACCGCCGTCGCGCGCGCGTGTTTCGCGACGTTCGACAGTGCCTCCTGCGCGACGCGGAACACCGCAAGCGCGCCTGCGCCGGCGAGCTGCGTCAGGCGTGCGTCGGCCGCGCACACGAAGCTCGTGCGCAGGCCGGTGCGCGCCGCATGCGTGTCGATCCACGACGCCAGCGCGCCGACCATGCCGGCGTCGAGCGCCGGCGCGGCGCGTTCGTCGATGAGCCGGCGATTCGCGTCGGTCGCGGCGTCGAGCGCCTGCTGCGCCAGCGTCAGTGCGCGCAGGCAGGCTTCCGGCGCATCGGCCGGCAGCCATGTTTGAACGTTTGCCAGTGCGAAGCGGGCGGCGGTCAATTCGGCGCCGAGCCCGTCGTGCAGCTCGCCGGCCAAATGGCGGCGGGCCGCTTCGTCGGCGGCGAGAAGCTGGGCGGAAAGTGCCGCGATCCGTGCGTCGGACGCGTCGCGTCCCGACGCTTCGTCGGCCATGGGCGGCGTAGCAGCGTAGCCGGGCATGCGCTGCCGCGACGGGAACGGGGCGTGGGCGCCCAAGGGCGCGTTAAGCGACGTATCCATGACTCTCCCTGCTGTCAGAAAGCGGTTCAGACACCGGCTGGCTGCGTGGGCTGGCTGCCGTTTCGACGACGGTCGCCGCCACGGAGTCGCTCCATGCCGAGGTAACAAAAGTTACATCTTGTAACACTTGCATCCGACCCTTCCACGCTCATCCGAACGGCAACCACGCGCGCCGAATAATATCTCAAAATTTCCGAAAAGGTCATGTCAGGCGGTCATTTAAGGGTAAATGTGAATAATCGGAATGAAGGTGTTGTAGGAAAAACACTGACACCCGACCACCCCACGATGACGTATCAAAATGTAACTATTTGAGATGGAATGGTCCCAGTTTGTTACGAATTCGCCAAGTAGGGACGAAAAAAAACCGGAGCTTTCGCTCCGGTTCTTGATGACGCGCAAATTAGGGGATCGATCAGTCCACGAACGCGCGCTCGATCACGTAGTGGCCCGGCGCGCTGTTCTTGCCTTCGACGAGGCCGGCCTGCTTCAGCAGGTCGGTCGTGTCCTTCAGCATCGCGGTGCTGCCGCACAGCATCACGCGGTCGTTTTCCGGCGAGAACGCCGGCACGCCGAGATCCGTGAACAGCTTGCCCGTTGCGATCAGGTCGGTGATCCGGCCTTCGTTGTCGAACGCTTCGCGCGTGACCGTCGGATAGTAGACGAGCTTTTCCTTGATGATGTCGCCCAGGTACTCGTGGCCGGGCAGGTCGTGCTTGATGTAGTCCATGTACGCGAGCTCGCCCTTCAGGCGGCACGTGTGGGTCAGGATCACCTTGTCGAAGCGGTCGTAGATGTCCGGATCGCGGATGATCGACATGAACGGCGCGAGGCCCGTGCCCGTCGACAGCATCCACAGCGTCTTGCCCGGCAGCAGGTTGTCGGCCACCAGCGTGCCCGTCGGCTTCTTGCCGATCAGCACCTTGTCGCCCACCTTCAGGTGTTGCAGGCGCGACGTCAGCGGGCCGTTCTGCACCTTGATGCTGAAGAATTCGAGATGCTCTTCGTAGTTCGGGCTGACGATCGAGTAGGCGCGCGCGAGCGGCTTGCCGTCGACTTCGAGGCCGACCATCGTGAATTCGCCGTTGTTGAAGCGCAGGCTCGCCTCACGGGTGCAGGTGAAGCTGAAAAGCGTGTCGGTCCAGTGATGGACGGATTGGACGGTGGCGGTGTCGTATTTGCTCATGGCTTTGAAAACGGACGCGCGTGGCGAACGCGTGTAACGGGCCCAAAAACGGGCAAAAAACCGAGTGCGACGGCCCGATCGCGGATCGGCCGGCCGGCGCGTCGGACACGCGCCTTCTCGATGACAGACGTTTGAGGAACTCGTTATTTTACCCTGTTGACGCGGATCGCGGGCTTGACCCCCGCGGCCGCGCGGATTTGGCGCAACATATCCTTTCAACGAGCTTTCATCGGTCGGCCGCCCGTTTCGCGCCGAGGCCGGCGCATTCCGGCAGCGCCGTGACCGGCGGCGCGCCCGACCGGGCAACTACTGCGGATCGAGGCGCAGGCGCGCGATGTACGGCAGATGGTCCGACAGCCATGCAGCCTCGCCGGACGGCGCGCGCCATTCGAGCGGCGTCAGGCCGCGCACGAACATCTTGTCGAGCGCGAGCGCCGGCGAGAACGCCGGGAACGTGCGGCCCGATTCGCCGAGCAGCGTCGCGACCTCGGACAGCCCGATCTCGCCGAACAGCGCGACCGAATCGTTGCGCCAGTCGTTGAAGTCGCCGGCGAGCATCAGCGGGCCGTCGCCCGCGTTGCGCACGATCCAGTGCGCGATCCAGTGCATCTGGCGCAGCCGCGCGGCGCGCGTGAGCGCGAGATGCGCGCACAGCAGCGTGACCGGGCGTGCGCCCGCGAGCGTCGCGCGCGCGACCAGCAGCCCGCGCCGCTCGAAGCGATGCGCGGAGATGTCCCAGCGGCCGCCGAGGTCGAGCGGATGCGGCGACAGGATCGCGTTGCCGTGCCGCCACGACGGCTTGAACACGTTGGGCCCGAGCGCGATCTGCCAGTCGAGCGCCTGCGCGATCTCGGTGGCCTGGCAATGCCACACGTCGTCGACCGCGTCGTCCATCGGCGCGCCGAAGCCCGGGGCGAGCATCGGGCGCGGCATGCGGCGCGCCATCGCTTCCTGCAGGAAATACACGTCGGCGTGCGTCGACTGCATCCAGTCGCGCATCGCGTTCCACGCGGTGAAGCCGAGCGGCGAGCGGCCCTTGTGCAGGTTCCAGCTGACGGCGGTGATTTCGTCGGGCGCGGCGTGCGGTTCGGCGAACGGCAGCGAGAGGGCGTCGGCGGACATGACGCTCAGTCCTTCGCGACGTGCGCGCGCACGCGGTAGACGAGATGCGGATGCTGCTCGACGAGCGTCCAGTCGGTCCAGGCGTCGCCGCCGACCGACAGGCCGGGGTGGCTCGCGACGATTTGCCGCGGCGACGCGGGCAAGCACGGATCGCCGCGCGCGTTTTCGTCGTCGAGCGTTTCCTGCACGTCGAGCCCGAGCGACACCGTGTTCGCGCTGGCATCGACGGCGAGCGGGGCGACCGTCACCGAGCGCGCGCGCTCGGTCGGCACGACGCGCGCGGCATTGCCGCAGCCCACCGGCACGGCGGCCGGATAGCGATGGGTATCGGTGCGGGACTGGCCCACGGTGGTGTTTTGCTGGAACGTGTCGATCGTCTGACCGTCGCGCACCACCTGGATTTCCCATGCGACGACGGCGGGCGCGGGGCTCTGCGCATGGGCGGCGAGCACGACGCTCGCAAGCAGGACGGCCAGGCCGTGTTTCAGCATGAAACGTCTCCGGAAACGCGGGATAGCGGGGAACGGACGCACATCTTACGCCCGATCGATTTCGGTCGCGATGTGACGGGACGTGCCGCGGCAGGTTCGCAGCACGATGCGGTCCTGCTCGACAGGTAAGGCCGCGTCATGCGTTTTCAAGCGAAAAAGCGCGTGAATTCGGCGACGCTCGCGCGCTCGGTGACGAGACGGTTCTCGATCGCGTCGGGGTCCGCATGGCCGAGCGCCATCCCGCAGACGAACTGTTCGTTCGGCGGAATGCCGAGGTGGTCGGCGACGATCCGGTGAAACGGCACGAACGCGGCCTGCGGGCAGGTATCGAGGCCGCGGGCGCGCGCGGCCGTCATCACGCCTTGCAGGAACATCCCGCAATCGAGCCACGCGCCGCGTGTCATGACCCGGTCCAGCGTGAAGAACAGCGCGACCGGCGCATCGAAGAAACGGAAATTGCGCGCGTGCTGCGCGTGCATGCGCGCCTTCTCGTCGCGGCGAATGTTCAACAGGCCGTACAGATCCCAGCCGACCTTGCGGCGCCGGTCGATATACGGCGACACCCATTCGCGCGGGTAGTAGTCGTATTCGGCGACGTATTTCTCGTCGCGCGCCGGATCGTCGTAGGCCGCGGTGAGCGCGGCGGCGAGCGCGTCGCGCGTGGCGCCCGTCGCGACGTACACGCGCCATGGCTGGATGTTGGTGCCCGACGGCGCGCGGCTCGCGGCTTCGAGGATCGCCTCGATCGTCTCGCGCGGCACGGGCGTCGGCAGGAACGCACGGACCGAACGACGCGACTTGAGCGCGGCGTCGACGGAACGGATCGCGTCGGCGTCGACGCGCGGAGAAGCAGCGGGGATGGACATCGGCAACCCTTCGGGCGAGGCGTCGGGCGAGGTGCGCAGCAGCGTGTGCGCGGCGCGCGGACGCCGTCGGCGAGCCCGGCGCGAGCCTCGTGAACTTTCGATCATACGCCGCGGCGCGCGGCCGTGCAGCGTGCGCGCGCTGTTAGCAGCAGACGCACCCGGCTGCTTGCTTGCATGGCGATGCGGGATCGCTACACTGAAATCGTAAGGGTCTGATGAGTATGTGACGGCAAGTGCAGCGAGGTAGGTATGACGACGGCGATGGTGAAACAGGAACTGGCGGTGGCGTCCTTCAGCACGGTGTACGACCTCGAGCAGGTCGAGACGGCGCTGGGCGACCTGAACGAGAGCGCAAGCGACGCACTGCGCTCGACCTACGAGAAGATGCTCAAGACGGGGAATCTGCGTTTCTGCGTGAAGCCGAACCGGATGCCGTCGTTCGACGCGCTCGGCGAAGCGTTGCCGAATTTCGGCGAGCCGCTCGATGACGTACGCAAGCAGATCGCGCTGTGTCTCGAAACGGACGACCGGCTCGAACTGATGCCGATCCTGCTGCTCGGGCCGCCCGGGATCGGCAAGACGCATTTCGCGAAGGCGCTCGCGCAGCTGCTCGGCACCGCGTACCACTACGTGCCGATGAGTTCGCTGACGGCGGGCTGGATCCTGTCGGGTGCATCGTCGCAATGGAAGAACGCGAAGCCCGGCAAGGTGTTCGACGCGCTCGTGAACGGCAGCTACGCGAACCCGGTGATCGCGGTCGACGAAATCGACAAGGCCGGCAGCGATGCGCAATACGATCCGCTCGGCGCGCTGTATGCGTTGCTCGAGCACGACACCGCGCGCGCGTTCGTCGACGAATTCGCGGAAGTGCCGATCAACGCGGGCAACGTGATCTGGATCGCGACCGCGAACGACGCGCACGCGATTCCCGAGCCGCTGCTCAACCGGATGAACGTGTACGAGATCGCGCCGCCCGATGCGGCCGGCGCGCGCCGTATCGCGCAGACGATCTACGACGAGATCCGCACGTCGCATGCGTGGGGGCGGCGCTTTCCCGATACGCTCGGCGACGACGCGCTCGACGTGCTGGCCGCGACACCGCCGCGCACGATGCGCCGCGCGCTGCTGCACGCGTTCGGCGCCGCGCGGCTCGACGGCCGCGACGCGATCGCGCCGGCCGACATCCGCGCCGACGAAGGCGCGGCGAAGCGCCGGCCGATCGGCTTCTGACGCGGCCACGCGCGCACGGCTGCGGCGTGCGCGCGTGGCATTCGTTGCGCGGTCGGCCGCATCGTCGCGCCACGATGCGCGCGCGTTCGGCAAGCGGGCGAACCGGGACGTACAATTCCCCTCTCTCCCTTCGACGCGCGAGCAGCGCGAAAAGCCATGGAGCAGACGGATTGTGTCGTGATCGGCGCGGGTGTCGTCGGTCTGGCGATCGCGCGCGAACTCGCCGCGCGCGGGCGTGAAACGATCGTGCTCGAGGCGGCCGACGCGATCGGCACGAGCACGAGTTCGCGCAACAGCGAGGTGATTCACGCGGGGCTCTACTATCCGCGCGGGTCGCTGAAGGCGGTGACGTGCGTGCACGGGCGCGACCTGCTGTACGAATTCTGCGACACCCATCACGTGCCGCACCGGCGCACGGGCAAGCTGCTCGTCGCGACGAGCGCCGCGCAGGTGAAGCAGTTGAAGGCGATCGCCGCGCGCGCGGCCGAAAACGGCGTACTCGACCTGCTGCCGCTCACGCGCGCCGAGGCGCAGACGCTCGAGCCCGCGCTCGAATGCGTGGAGGCACTGTTCTCGCCGTCGACGGGCATCGTCGACAGCCACCAGCTGATGCTCGCGCTGCTCGGCGATGCGGAGCGCGACGGCGCCGTGTGCGCGCTGCAATCGCCGGTCGAAGCGATCGACGTGCTGCGCGGCGGGCGCTTCATCGTGCGCACCGGCGGCGCCGCGCCGGCCGAGATCGACGCCACCTGCGTGATCAACAGCGCGGGCCTCGGCGCGCAGGCGCTCGCGCGCCGCACGCGCGGCCTCGATCCGCGCTGGGTGCCGCCGCTCTATCTCGCGCGCGGCAACTATTTCAGCCTGTCGCGCCGTGCGCCGTTCTCGCACCTGATCTATCCGATGCCCGATCGCGCGGGGCTCGGCGTGCACCTGACGCTCGATCTCGGCGGGCAGGCGCGCTTCGGCCCGGACGTCGAGTGGTGCGATTCGTTGCGCTACGAAGTCGATCCGGCGCGCGCGGGCGCGTTCTACGCGTCGATTCGCGCATTCTGGCCGGGCCTGCCCGACGATGCGCTGCAGCCGGCGTACGCGGGCATCCGGCCGAAGGTCGCGGGGCCCGGCGAGCCGCCGGCCGACTTCATCGTGCAGGGCGCCGCGCAGCACGGCGTGCGCGGGCTCGTGAACCTGTTCGGCATCGAGTCGCCGGGGCTCACCGCCGCGCTCGCGCTCGCGCAGCGCGTCGGCGACATGGTGTCGCGCGCGTGACGCACGGCCCGCCGCCGCGCGGGCCGGCTGGATGAGCCCGTGTGAAATCCCTTATCTCCGGCATTTCGGCGCGCACATTTATCCGCTTGGGCGTTATTCTGTCGTACGCCGTCGCCAGAACGGCTTTCAAACCGATAACGTTGGAGCGAGTCCCCCATGAAAACATCCCGTCGGAGTTTCCTGATTACGAGCATTGGCGCCGTGTCCGCGCTGGCGCTGTCGCGCGAAGCGCTGGCCGATGCGCCGATGCTGTCGGAAACCGATCCGACCGCGACGGCGCTCGGCTACAAGGCCGATGCCACGAAGGTCGACAAGACGAAGTACCCGAAATACGCAGCGGGCCAGGATTGCGCGGCCTGCATGCTGTACCAGGGCAAGAAGGGCTCGGCTGCGGGCCCGTGCGGCGCGTTCCCCGGCAAGCAGGTGTCGGCGAAGGGCTGGTGCAGCGCTTTCTCGAAGATGGGTTGAGGCCCGTGCGGCGTCGTGCGATGCCGCATTGTGGCGAAAACCGCAACACGCTCGCTGTCGTTCGATGGCGGGCGTTTTTTATTGCTTGAAAACGGTTCCGCCGCTTTCTACACTCGCTGCACACCAGCGCGCCGCGGCACCGCGCGCGCCGAACCGCCCGACACGGCGTATCCACGAGGACGAGGCACGCATGGCGACGATTGCGAATTCAACGAAAGCGACCCGGCCCGAGCGTGCGCTGAACCGGCGCGCGGTGGTGGCCGCCGTGATCGGCAATGCGCTCGAGTGGTACGACTTCACGGTGTTCGGCTTCATGACGGTCGTGATCGCCGAGCTGTTCTTCCCGACCACCAGCGAATACTCGTCGCTGCTGCTCACCACCGCGACGTTCGGCGTCGCGTTCTTCATGCGCCCGATCGGCGGCATCGTGTTCGGGCTGTACGCGGACCGCGCGGGCCGCAAGGCCGCGCTGTCGCTCGTGATCCTGTTGATGACGGCCGGCATCTTCCTGCTCGCGATCGCGCCGCCCTATGCGGCGATCGGCATCGGCGGGCCGCTCCTGATCGTGCTCGGCCGCCTGCTGCAGGGCTTTTCCGCGGGCGGCGAATTCGGCAGCGCGACGGCGCTGCTGATCGAAGCCGCGCCGTTCTCGAAACGCGGTTTCTACGGCAGCTGGCAGATGGCGAGCCAGGCGGCCGCGCTGCTGATCGGCGCGCTCGTCGGCGCGGCCGTCACGCGCGGGCTGTCGCACGACGCGCTGCGCAGCTGGGGCTGGCGCGTGCCGTTCATCCTCGGGCTCGTGATCGGCCCGATCGGCTTCTACATCCGCCGCCATCTCGCGGATTCCGAAGCATTCCTGCATGCGCAGCAAAGCGCGCGCCGCGCGACGCTCGGCGAAGTGTTCACGCGCCACCCGCGCGAGGTGCTGTGCGGGCTCGGCTCGGTGATCGCGCTCACGGTGACGATCTACGTGCTGATCAGCTATCTGCCGACCTTCGCGGTGAAGCAACTGAAGCTGCCTTATGCGGAATCGTTCTACGCGGTGATCGTCGGCAACCTGCTGCTGATGGTGCTGTCGCCGGTCGCGGGCGCGTGGTCGGACCGCATCGGCCGAAAAGGGCTGTCGCTGTGGTCGCTCGTGCTGACGCTCGCGCTGATGTATCCGCTGTTCGCGTGGCTCGACGCGGCGCCGAGCATCGGGCGGCTGATCGCGGTACAGGCCGTGCTGTCGGTGACGCTCGCGGGCTACTACGGGCCGTTCGGCGCGATGATCGCCGAACTCTTTCCGGCCAACGTGCGCTCGACCGGGCTGTCGATCGCGTACAACGTCGCGGTGATGCTGTTCGGCGGCTTCGGCCAGTTCATCGTCACGTGGCTGATCAAGGTCACGGGCACGCCGCTCGCGCCGACCTACTACGTGATGGCGGGGCTCGCGCTGTCGATCGTCGCGGTCGCGTTCGTGCCCGCGCGCAGCGCCGATCTCGATGCGCCGGCGTGACGACATGACGATTCGAAGACGGTCATCGAATCGTTTCGCAAAACGCAATGATGTGCTGCGGAACGCGGGGGAAACGGTGCGTCGCCCCCTTCGTGTTCGCACCCGAATTGTTTAGTCGTCGAACGAAACATGCCGCGAAATGAACGGAATCGTCGCTCGCGCGCGTTGTCGCATTTTTTACCCACACTAAAAATCGGCAAAAACCCGGCGGGCATCTAGAAGAGTTTTTTCTCCAGCTTGTTGCCACATCGTTAGCTCAAGTAATATCCGCGTACGCCGGACCCTGGCGGGACCGGTTCCGATCTGGAGACCTGGAGGAAACATGGAATACAACCGTCTGTTGCACACCCTGCGTGTTACCGCCATGGCAGGCGTGGCAGCGGCATCGCTCGGCGTCGCGGGCTCTGCATTCGCACAGATCCCGAACAAAACGCTCGTCTACTGCTCAGAAGGCAGCCCGGCGGGTTTCGATTCCGCGCAATTCACGACCGGCGTCGATTTCACCGCCGCCACGTTTACCGTCTACAACCGCCTCGTCGAATTCGAGCGCGGCGGCACGAAGGTCGAGCCCGGCCTCGCCGAGAAGTGGGACGTGTCGTCCGACGGCAAGGTATACACGTTCCACCTGCGCCATGGCGTGAAGTTCCACACGACCGACTTCTTCAAGCCGACGCGCGAGTTCAACGCGGACGACGTCGTGTTCTCGTTCGAGCGCATGCTCGATCCGAACAACGCGTTCCGCAAGGCGTACCCGGTGTCGTTCCCGTACTTCACCGACATGGGCCTCGACAAGCTGATCACGAAGATCGAGAAGGTCGACCCGTATACCGTGAAGTTCACGCTGGCCGAGCCGAACGCGCCGTTCATCCAGAACATGGCGATGGAATTCGCGTCGATCCTGTCGGCCGAATACGGCGACCAGTTGATGAAGGCCGGCAAGGCCGCCGACATCAACCAGAAGCCGATCGGCACGGGCCCGTTCATCTTCCGCAGCTACACGAAGGACGCGACGATCCGCTTCGATGGCAATCCTGATTACTGGAAGAAGGGCGCGGTGAAGCTGTCGAAGCTGATCTTCTCGATCACGCCGGATCCGGGCGTGCGCGTGCAGAAGATCAAGCGCAACGAATGCCAGGTGATGAGCTATCCGCGCCCGGCCGACATCGCGACGCTGAAGGCCGATCCGAACGTCGACATGCCGTCGCAGGCCGGCTTCAACCTCGGCTACCTCGCGTACAACGTCGAGCACAAGCCGGTCGACAAGCTCGAAGTGCGTCAGGCGCTCGACATGGCGATCAACAAGAAGGCGATCCTCGAATCCGTCTACCAGGGCGCCGGCCAAGCCGCGACCGCGCCGATGCCGCCGACCCAATGGTCGTACGACAAGAACCTGAAGATGGCTGCCTACGACACCGCGAAGGCGAAGGCGCTGCTCGCGAAGGCAGGCTATCCGAACGGTTTCGAGATCACGCTGTGGGCGATGCCGGTGCAGCGCGCGTACAACCCGAACGCCCGCCTGATGGCCGAGATGATCCAGGCCGACTGGGCGAAGATCGGCGTGAAGGCGAAGATCGTCACGTACGAGTGGGGCGAGTACATCAAGCGCGCGCACGGCGGCGAGCAGGACACGATGCTGATCGGCTGGACGGGCGACAACGGCGATCCCGACAACTGGCTCGGCACGCTGCTCGGCTGCGAGGCGATCAAGGGCAACAACTTCTCGCACTGGTGCTACAAGCCGTTCGACGACCTGGTCCAGAAGGGCCGCACGACGACGGGCCAGGACGCGCGCACGAAGCTCTACACGCAGGCGCAGCAGATCTTCGCGCAACAACTGCCGTTCTCCCCGATCGCGAACTCGACGGTCTATCAGCCGGTGCGCAAGAACGTGGTCGACATGCGTATCGAACCGCTCGGCTATGCCCGCTTCGACGGGGTTAGCGTGAAGTAACACGCCTGTCGTAAGCTGTCGCGAAGACCGGCTAACTCATCCGGCGGCGGGAGGCCAAAAGCTTCCCGTCGCCGGTCGCACATTTCCCACAAGAAAATACGAGACGCATCATGTTCAGATTCGTGTTGCGCCGCGTGGGGATGGTGATCCCGACCTTCATCGGCATCACCATCCTGGCGTTTGCGCTGATTCACCTGATACCGGGCGACCCCATCGAAGTGATGATGGGCGAGCGCGGCGTCGATCCCGCGATGCACGCAGAGGCGATGAAACGCCTCGGGCTCGACGAGCCGCTGCCGCTGCAGTACCTCCACTACGTCGGCCGGGCGCTGCACGGCGACCTCGGCACGTCGATCATCACCAACACGAGCGTCGCGGGCGAATTCTTCGCGCGCTTCCCGGCGACCGTCGAACTGTCGCTGTGCGCGCTCGTGTTCGCGCTCGTCGTCGGCCTGCCGGCCGGCGTGATCGCCGCGCTGCGGCGCGGCTCGGTCATCGACCACGGCGTGATGGGCACCGCGCTCACCGGCTACTCGATGCCGATCTTCTGGTGGGGGCTGATCCTCATCATGGTGTTTTCGTCGTACCTCGGCTGGACGCCCGTGTCGGGCCGCATCGCCGTCGAATACGACTTTCCGCATCCGACGGGCTTCATGCTGATCGACGCGCTGCTCGCGCCCGACGAAGGCTCATTCAAGTCGGCGGTGAGCCACCTGATCCTGCCCGCGATCGTGCTCGGCACGATCCCGCTCGCGGTGATCGCGCGGATGACGCGCTCGTCGATGCTCGAAGTGCTGCGCGAGGACTACATCCGCACCGCCCGCGCGAAAGGGCTGTCGCCCGTGCGCGTGGTCGTCGTGCATGCACTGCGCAATGCGCTGATCCCGGTCGTCACCGTGATCGGCCTGCAGATCGGCACGCTGCTTGCGGGCGCCGTGCTGACCGAGACGCTCTTTTCGTGGCCCGGCATCGGCAAGTGGCTGATCGACGCGATCGGCCGCCGCGACTATCCGGTCGTCCAGGGCGGCATCCTGCTGATCGCGACGCTCGTGATCGTCGTGAACCTGGTCGTCGACCTGCTGTACGGCGTGCTGAATCCGCGCATCCGCCACACGAGGTAATTCCATGAGCAATCTGCAAAACACCCTGCCGAGCGAATCCGCGCCGGCCGGCGGCCGTGCGCTCGCGCTGCGCGAGTTCTGGGCCAACTTCTCGCGCAACCGCGGCGCCGTCGGCGCGGGCATCGTCGTGATCGTGCTGATCGTCGTCGCACTGTTCGCGCCGCTGATCGCGCCGCACAGCCCGGTCGAGCAATACCGCGACTACGTGAAGATTCCGCCCGCGTGGCTCGCCGGCGGCAACTGGCAATTCATCCTCGGCACCGACGAAGCGGGCCGCGACATTCTTTCGCGGCTGATGTTCGGCGCGCGGATGTCGTTCTGGATCGGCTTCGTGTCGGTCGTGCTCGCGCTGATCCCCGGCATCGTGCTCGGCCTGATCGCCGCGTTCTTCCAGAAGTGGGCCGACACGCCGGTGATGCGCATCATGGACGTGCTGCTCGCGCTGCCGTCGCTGCTGCTCGCGGTCGCGGTCGTCGCGATCATCGGCCCGGGCCTCACCAACACGATGTTCGCGATCGCGATCGTCGCGCTGCCGGCCTACGTGCGCCTCACGCGCGCGTCGGCGCTCGGCGAGCTGCAGAAGGAATACGTGACCGCGTCGCGCGTGGCCGGCGCCGGCACGCTGCGCCTGATGTTCTCGCAGGTGCTGCCGAACTGCACGGCGCCGCTGATCGTGCAGGCGACGCTCGGCTTCTCGTCGGCGATCCTCGACGCGGCCGCGCTCGGCTTCCTCGGCCTCGGCGTGCAGCCGCCGACCGCCGAGTGGGGCGCGATGCTCGCGTCCGCGCGCGACTACATCGACAACGCGTGGTGGATCGTGACGATGCCCGGGCTGTCGATCCTGATTTCGGTGCTCGCGATCAACCTGCTCGGCGACGGGCTGCGCGACGCGCTCGATCCCAAACTGAAGCGGATGGCGTGATATGAAACGACCCCCACACTCTCTTCGTTCGTTGCCCCCCAAGGGGGCGGTCATCCTCCTTGGGGCGGCCCGGCGGAGGACGACATGACCCAAAATCTACTGACTATCCGCAATCTCGCGGTGAACTTCAACGGCCTGCCCGCGGTCGACCGGATCAACCTGTCGGTCGCGCCGGGCGAGGTGGTGGGCGTCGTCGGCGAATCGGGCTCGGGCAAGAGCGTGACGATGATGGCGCTGATGGGCCTGATCGACGCGCCCGGCAAGGTGACGGCCGACGAGGTCACGTTCGACGGCGTCGACCTGCTGAAGGCGTCGCCGAAGGCGCGCCGCAAAATCGTCGGCAAGGACATCGCGATGGTGTTCCAGGACGCGCTGACGAGCCTGAATCCGAGCTACACGGTCGGCTACCAGATCAAGGAAGTGCTGAAGCTGCACGAAGGCCTGCGCGGCGACGCGCTGCACCGGCGCGCGCTCGAACTGCTCGATCAGGTCGGCATTCCCGATGCGAAGAACCGCATCGCGTCGTTCCCGCACCAGATGTCGGGCGGGATGAACCAGCGCGTGATGATCGCGATGGCCGTCGCGTGCAACCCGAAGCTCCTGATCGCCGACGAGCCGACCACCGCGCTCGACGTGACGATCCAGGCGCAGATCATGGATCTGCTCGTGAAGCTTCAGAAGGAGCGCGGGATGGCGCTCGTGCTGATCTCGCACGATCTGGCGGTGGTATCCGAGGTCGCGCATCGCGTCGCGGTGATGTACGCGGGCGAGGTCATCGAGACCAACCGCGTGCCCGACATCTTCCGCGCGCCGCATCATCCGTACACCGAAGCGCTGCTCGCGGCGATTCCCGAGCACAATCGGGGGGCGCGTCGCCTTGCCGCATTGCCGGGCATGGTGCCGGGCCGCGATGATCGCCCGTCCGGGTGCCTCTTCGCGCCGCGCTGCAAGTACGTCGTCGACGATTGCCGCAAGGCGCGGCCGGCGCTCGACACGCTGGTGCCGGGCAACGATGCGATGCGCGCGCGCTGCATCAAGCCGCTCAATGTTTCCAACCTCGACCTGACGGGAGGCGCACGATGAATGCAGTCCAGGATACGCGCCACGTGTCGCACGACGAGGACGTCCTGGTGGCCGACGGCCTCGCGAAGCACTATTCGGTGAAGCGCGGGATGTTCGGGCAGGGCACGGTGAAGGCGCTGAACGGCGTGTCGTTCTCGCTGAAGCGCGGCAAGACGCTCGCCGTCGTCGGCGAGTCGGGCTGCGGGAAGTCGACGCTCGCGCGCCAGCTCACGATGATCGAGACGCCCACGTCGGGCAGCCTGACGATCGACGGCAAGAACGTGGCCGGCGCGAGCCGCGACACGGTCGCCGACCTGCGTCGCCGCGTGCAGATGGTGTTCCAGAACCCGTTCGCGTCGCTCAACCCGCGCAAGACCGTCGAGCAGACGCTCGCCGAGCCGCTCGAGATCAACGCGAACCTGACGGCCGCCGAGCGCGCCGCGCGCATCGCGCAGATCATGCGCACGGTCGGGCTGCGGCCCGAGCACGCGAAGCGCTATCCGCACATGTTCTCCGGCGGCCAGCGCCAGCGGGTCGCGATCGCGCGCGCGATGATCCTCGATCCGCGCATCGTCGTCGCCGACGAGCCGGTGTCTGCGCTCGACGTGTCGATCCAGGCGCAGATCCTGAACCTGTTCATGGATCTGCAGGAGCAGTTCAAGACGAGCTACGTGTTCATCTCGCACAACCTGTCGGTGGTCGAGCACGTCGCGGACGACGTGATGGTGATGTACTTCGGCAGCGTCGCCGAGCTCGGCGACAAGGCGACGATCTACGCACGGCCGCGCCATCCGTACACGCAGGCGCTGATGTCGGCGACGCCGGCGATCTTCGAGGAAGACCGCCGCGTGCAGATCAAGCTGCAGGGCGAGCTGCCGTCGCCGCTCAATCCGCCGTCGGGCTGCTCGTTTCACCAGCGCTGCCCGTACGCGGTCGAGCGGTGCCGCGTCGAGGAGCCGCAATTGCGTGAAGTGGACGGCCGGCGCGTGGCCTGCCATCGCGCCGAGGAGGTCGGGGAGGAGAATGCCTGAAGCGTTGGCGGCGCGCGTGTCCGGCGTGCGCCGTGCGGGGGCAGGCGGCGCGCGCGCGATGCGCGCATACCGCTACGCGCGGCGCTGGAGCGTGCGCACCGTCACGGGCGCGGCGCTGGCCGGCGCGTGCGTGGCGGCCAGCGTCGTGGTGCCCGTCGAGCCGGCGCGCGCCGAAGGGCGTGCGCCGGCGACTTCGCCGATTCATCCGTCGCAGGTTCCGCCGCCCGGCATGAGCCTGCCGGGCTTCCATGCGCCGGCCGGATCGGACGGCACGGTGTCGCGCGGCACCGTGCGCGTGCAGCCGGCGCGCATGCCGTTCTACGTCGCGACCAAGGGCAAGGTCACGCTCTACGTGCTCGGCACGCTGCACACGGGCGATCCGTCCGATTACCCGAGCGCGCAGCCGTTCCGGCCGCGCATCCTCGCGGCGCTCGCCGCGTCGCCGACGCTCGCGCTCGAACTGTCGCCCGACGACCTGCTCGAATCGCAGGACGACGTGTCGAAATACGGCGTGTGTCGCTACCCGTGCCTGCAGCGCCTGCTGCCCGAGCCGCTGTGGCAGCGGCTCGCGGCGCGCCTGCGCGGCAATCCGGCCGCGCTCGCCGAGATCCGCAAGATGCGGCCGTGGCTCGCGGCGCTCGTCGTCGAGACCTACGATTCGCTGTCGGCGGGCCTGCAGACCGAATACGGCACCGAGGCGCAACTGCAGAACGTGTTCCTGAAGAAGAAGGGCGGCCGCGTGATCGGACTCGAGACGCTCGCCGAACAGATGCGCGCGTTCACCGGGCTGACGCTCGCCGAGCAGCGCGAGATGCTCGCGCAGGACATGGTGCAGACGCCCGCGCAGAACGCCGACGACATCAAGGCGCTGCACCGGCTGTGGCGAATTGGCGACGCCGATGCGATCTCCGCATGGGCCGTCGCGAAGAGCGAGCGGCTCGCGCATTCGAAGGCGTTGTCGGCGTCGCTCGACAACAAGATCGTGTACGAACGCAACCGGCGCTTCGTTGCACGGATGACGGCAATCGCCGCGCCGAACCGGCCGCTGTTCGTCGCGATCGGCGCGCTGCATCTGGGTGGCCCGCGCGGCGTGCTCGAATTGTTGCGCCAGCAAGGATACCGGGTCGACGCGAACTGATCGGGCCCGCCTGCCCGCATCGATCTTCCCCTGTTTGATCGACGTCGCACGCACGGCGCGCAGCGCCTGCGCGGTGGCGTCGCTCGATAAGGAAAACCCTTGAATCGTCGGAAAATAGCGTTTAAAACGATTGACATCCCGTTCGGCCGATATCTATTCTTCACCCCACAAGTTGAAAAAATGAAAAGAATAGATAAGTTCTACGGGGTAGCAGAAATAAAGCGCGGGGTGAGCGTCGCCGGCACATGAAGCATGTGCCGGCCGCGGAGAGTCTGCATGCACGGCGGGGCCAATCGTCGTCGAAAACACATGCATGCAGGCCGACTTGCACATAAGCGACGTTCCGCCGTCTGACCGGGGAAGGCAGTGATCGGGCGGCGGCGGACGTTTTTTAATCCGGAATATTTTTCCGGTCACCGTCGAAAGACGGTTTCGGGGGGCGAATCGACAGACGGCGAAGCCGCAGCGATTGCGCCAACGGAAAAGCGCCACGAGGGCGCTTTTTTCTTTGGTGCGACGAAAACGCGCGACACGCGGGCGATGCGCCGGATGCTTCGTTACGCGCCTTCGTCGGCCTGCAGCGCGCCGGGCGCCACGACGTCGACGCCGGCCGCCTCGAGCGCCGTGCGAATCCTTTTCGCGAACGCCAGCGCATGCGGCCCGTCGCCATGCAGGCAGACGGTCTGCGCATTGAGCGGCACCCATTCGCCGCTCAATGCGCGCACCTGCCGGTTGCGCACCATGTCGAGCGTGCGCGCGAGCACCGCATCTTCATCGTCGATCAACGCGCCGGGCAGGCTGCGCGGCACCAGCGAGCCGTCCGCGCGATAGCCGCGATCGGCGAATACTTCCTCCACCGCCGCGAGCCCTGCATGTCGCGCGGCCGCGATGAACACGCTGTTCGCGAGCCCGAACACCGCGAGCGACGGATCGAAGTCGTGGATCGCGGATACCACCGCGTCGGCGATCATCGGATCGCGCGCGGCCTGGTTGTACAGCGCGCCGTGCGGTTTCACGTGCGCAATGCGCCCGCCCTCGGCCTGCGCGATCGCAGACAGCGCGCCGAGCTGGTACAGCACGCCCGCGTAGATGTCGCCGGCCGGCAACTGCATTTCCTTGCGGCCGAAATTCTCCGGATCGTGAAAGCTCGGATGCGCGCCGATCGACACGCCTTTCTGCACGGCCCAGCGCACGCAGTCGCGCATCGCATTCGCGCCGCCCGCATGCCATCCGCATGCGATGTTCGCCGACGTGACGAGGTCGAGCAGCGCCTCGTCCGATCCGCATCCTTCGCCGAGATCGGCATTCAGATCGATTTCCATAACGTTCCTCGTCCACTGATTGCGTGGCGTGTCCTCCGTGCCGCTTCCGTCATTGTCACGCCGCGCGCGTTTGGGCGGCGCGGCGCGCTTCCTCGCGCATCTCGATCGCGACGTCGATCTGCCGCAAGTACGCCCGTTCCGCGACGAGGGCGGCGCGTGCGGCGTCGAGCGTCGTGCGCACGAAGCGGATCGGCAGGTTGAGCCGCGCCTGCGCGAGCTTCCACAGGTCGGCGCGGATCACCGTGCCGATCTTCGGGTAGCCGCCGGTGGTCTGGGCGTCGTGCATCAGCACGATCGGCTGGCCGTTCGGCGGCACCTGGATCGTGCCGGGCAGCACCGCGTGCGACAGCAGCTCGACCGGGCGCTCGCGCACGAGCTCGGCGCCGGCGAGCCGATAGCCCATCCGGTTGCTGTTCGCGGTGACGAGCCATTCCTCGTCCCAGAACGCCTGCTGCGAATCGGCCGCGAACGACGCGTAGTCGGGGCCCGGCAGCACGCGCACGGGCATCGCCCACGGTGCGTGCGCGGGGCGGTGACGGCGCGGCGGCTCGTCGACGCGCACGAACGCGCACCACGCCGGCGCCTTCACGCCGAATTCGGGCGCATCGGCCGCGAGGCAACCCGCGCCGGCCGGCGGCACGCCGACCGGGAGCCGGTCGCCGTCGCGCAGCGCGCGGCCGCCGAGGCCGCCGAAGCGCGACGCGAGATCGGTGCTACGCGAGCCGAGCATCGGCAGCACGTCGATGCCGCCCGCGATGCACAGGTAGCCGCGCATGCCGCGTTTCGCGGCCGGCAGCACGAGCGTCTGCCCGGCGCGGACCGGCAGGCTCCACCATGAGTACACGGGCTTGCCGTCGAGCGTCGCGCCGAATTCGGTGCCGGCGATCGCGATGCGCGTCGCGCGCGTGAAGCGGAACGTGGCGGGGCCGATCGTGATTTCGACGGCCGCCGCGTCGGGGCGGTTGCCGACGAGCCGGTTGCCGACCTCGAGCGCGAGGCCGTCGAGCGCGCCGCCTTGCGCGACGCCGAGATGGCGCGTGCCGCGGCGCCCGAGATCCTGCACGGTCGACAGCGGGCCGGCCCGCACGACCTCGATGGTGCCCGGTGCGTGGCTCTGGGTCATCGTGGGTCGACTCCCGCAACGGTGAAGCGTACGCGGTCGCCGGGCAGCAGCAGCGTCGGCTGCGGCCGCGCCGGATCGAACAGCGACTGCGACGTGCGGCCGATCAGTTGCCAGCCGCCGGGCGACGTGGCCGGGTAGATGCCGGTTTGCGCGCCGCCGATGCCGACCGAGCCGGCCGGCACCTCCAGGCGCGGCGCCGCGCGGCGCGGCGTGTGCAGCGATGCGTCGAGGCCGCCGAGATACGCGAAGCCCGGCTGGAATCCGACGAAGAACACGACGTAGGTGCCGGCCGCGTGGCGCGCGACGACCTCGTCGGCCGGCAGGCCCGTGTGGGCGGCGACGGCGGCCAGGTCGGGGCCGGCGGCCCCGCCGTACTCGACCGGGATCTCGACCTCTTGGCCGTCCGCGTGCTCGACGTCGGCCGTCTCCCACGCGTCGCGCAGCGCGGGCGTGAGCGAGTCGGCCGTCGCGGCGAGCGCGTCGAACACGATGGTCAGGTTGTTCATGCCGGGGACGACGTCGATCACGTCGGGCCACGCGCGCGCGGCCTCGGCCACGGCCCAGACGCGGCGCTGGCAATCGAGCGTGGCGGGCGGCGGCACCTCGCAGACGAGGGCGGCATCGCCGAGCGGATAAATGCGGGGTTGCGTCATCGGACTGGCACGGTTCGGACGGCAATGTTAGCGCACATTGTCGACAAAATATCGACAACTTATCAATAAGCGTTTTTGCCTAGCCCGTCGGCCGGGGCTTCTGGCGTACACTCGGGCACATCCTGTCATCCGGCTTGCGCCGCCTTTCCATGAAGCGTCCTGCGACCAAGATCGTGTCATCCGAACACCTCGTTTCCGATTCGAGCGCGGAGCTGTCGGAGCTCGAATACGGGCTCATCATGGCCGGCAACGCGTTCAACCGCTGGATGGTGCGCTGCATGTCGGCGGCGGGGGCGAAGGACATGACGGCGGTCGAGGTCTCGCTGCTGCATCACGTCAGCCATCGCGAACGCAAGAAGAAGCTCGCCGACATCTGCTTCGTGCTCAATATCGAGGATACGCACGTCGCGACCTATGCGCTGAAAAAACTGATCGCCCGCGGCTACGTGAAGAGCGAGAAAAGCGGCAAGGAAGTGTTCTTCTTCGCGACCGACGCGGGCCGCGACCTGTGCCTGAAGTACCGCGAGGTTCGCGAGCACTGCCTGATCGAGACGCTGAAGGACAGCGGCCTCACCAACGAGCAGATCGGCGACGCGGCGCAGTTGCTGCGCCACGCATCGGGCCTCTACGACACGGCCGCGCGCGCGGCGGCATCGCTGTAAGCGCTGGCGGAAACGCTCGGGCGCGGCGACGCGCCCTCGGGCCGGCGGCGACGATCGCGGCGCCGTGCGCGGCATTATCCGGCGGCCGGGTAAAGCGCCCCGTCGGTGACGATCCAGCGCAGCGCGAGATCGTGCGCTTCGGCCGGCAGCGCATCGACGCGGCACGCTTCGTACGCGATGCCGACCGTCACGGGCAGCGTGTCGCCCGGCCATGCGGCGAGCGTGCGGTCGTAGTAGCCGCCGCCGTAGCCGAGCCGGTAGCGCTGCGGATCGAATCCCACGCAGGGAATCAGCAAAAGATCGGGCACGACGACGATTCCCGACGCCGGTTCGGGAATCCGGTGATGGCCTTCGCGCATCGGCGTGTGCGTGTCCCACGCGTGGAACGCGAGCGGCGTGTGACGCTCGCCGATCACCGGCAACGCGGCGCACCGGCCGGCACCCGCCGCGCACCATGCGAGCACCGCGTCGCGCGCATCGAATTCGCCCGGCAGCGGCCAGTAGAACCCGACCGTGCGCGGCGCCAGACGGTCGAGCAGCGTGCGCAGCCGCGCGTCGAGCGCGGCGTTCGCGGCGGGCTGCGACGCGGCGTCGCGACGGGCGCCGGACAGCGTTTTGCGCAGCGCAACCTTCGGGTTCGGCACAGGGTTGCGTGCTATGCTTTCGCTCACTTCGTGCTCCATTCATAACGATGTCGAACAGCCTTTTTCGAGTATATCGCGCGGTCGCGCTGATGCTTTCGGCCGGCGCGCTCGTCGCGGGCACGGCCGCGTGCGCCGCACCGAACGACGACACGCTCCCCGGGGATGACCAGATCTTCGTGCAGCTTCGCGAAGCCGCACGCCGCAACGACGCCGCGAAGGCCGCGCAGCTCGCGTCGATGATCCCGAACTATCCGGTTCCGTCCTACGTCGAGTATTTCCAGATCAAGCCGCAGCTGTTCGATTCGACGGGCCGCGCGCGCGTCGATGCGCCGGATGCGCCCGTGCAGTCGTTCCTGCAGCGCTACGATGGCCAGGCGATCGCCGATCGCCTGCGCAACGACTACCTGCTCGTGCTCGGCGCGCGCCACGACTGGCGCAATTTCGACGACCAGTACAAGCGCTTCGTGCTCGACGACGACACGCAGGTCAAGTGCTATGCGCTCGAATCGCGCGCGGCGCGCAACGAGAACGTCGCCGACGCGGCGCGCGCGCTGCTCGTCGAGCCGAAGAACTACGGCGACGCGTGCGTCGACCTGATCACCGCGCTCGCCGTCAACCAGCAGTTCACGAGCGACGACGTGTGGCAGCAGGCGCGCCTCGCGTACGAGCAGAACTACACGACGCTGGGCGGCAAGATCGTCGATGCGCTCGGCCCGCGCCCGGCCGGTTTCGACCAGGCGACGAGCGCGCCGCCGCTGTATCTCGCGCGCGGCGTCGGCCCCGACGCCGCGTCGCATCAGCTCGCGCTGATCGCGCTCGGCCGCATGGCGCGCAACGATCCGGACGCCGCCGCCGGGATGCTGACGACGGTCGCGCCTTCGCTGACCAAGCAGGAACAGGCGATCGCGTGGGGCGCGATCGGCTACCAGGGCGCGATCAAGCGCTCGCCGATGGCGTCGGTCTGGTATGCGAAATCGGCGAACGCGCCGCTGTCGAACCCGGGCTACGAATGGCGCACGCGCGCCGCGCTGCTCGCCGGCAACTGGCCGATGGTGCGCTGGTCGATCGAGCAGATGCCGCCGTCGCTGCGCAACGATCCGGCGTGGATCTACTGGCATGCGCGCGCGCTCAAGCAGAGCGGCGACACGCTGCAGGCGAACCAGGAATTCGAGCAGGTCGCCGGCCAGTTCAACTTCTACGGGCAGTTGGCTGGTGAAGAGCTCGGCCAGCGCACGACGATCCCGCCGCGCACGAAGGTGAGCGACGCCGAGATCGATGCGATGGGCAAGATCCCGGGCTTCGCGCTCGCGCAGCGTTTCTACGCACTGAACCTGCGCCTCGAAGGCAATCGCGAATGGAACTGGCCGCTGCGCGGGATGACCGATCGCCAGTTGCTCGCGGCCGCCGAATACGGCAAGCGCGTCGAGCTGCTCGACCGCACGGTCAACACGGCCGACCGCACGAAGGCCGAGCACGACTTCACGCTGCGCTATCCGTCGCCGTACCGCACGACCGTCGAGCGCTACGCGCAGTCGACGGGCCTCGACGTCGAGTGGGCGTACGGGCTGATCCGCCAGGAATCGCGCTTCATCATCAGTGCGCGTTCGTCGGTGGGCGCGGGCGGCCTGATGCAGCTGATGCCGGCGACGGCGCAGATGGTCGCGAAGAAGCTCGGCATGGGCACGATCTCGCGTGCGCAGATGCACGACATCGACACCAACATCCAGCTCGGCACCTGGTATCTGGCGGACATCTACAACAACTTCGACAGCTCGCCGGTGCTCGCCACCGCCGGCTACAACGCGGGCCCCGGCCGGCCGCGCCAGTGGCGCCAGGTGTTGACGCAGCCGGTCGAAGGCGCGATCTTCGCGGAGACGATTCCGTTCAACGAGACGCGCGACTACGTGAAGAACGTGCTGTCGAACACCGTCTATTACGCGGCGCTCTTCGAGGGCAAACCGCAGTCGTTGAAGAAACGTCTAGGCATGATCTCGCCCTGATATACGAACTGCCGCGCGAGACGCGGCAGTGTTTAAGGGGCTGTTCACGCTAATAACGGGCTTGCGAACGAGGCTGGCCGGCTGCAGTGCAAGAAGCAAGGAGCGCCGTTTGGCCGAGCCAAACAAGCGACGCGCGACGCCGCAATGCGGCCGGCCAGCCTCGTTCCCCTGACCGGAAAAAATCATGAATGGGGCTGGCCGCCAGAAGGGCCGATCGCTGCGTCATGCTCCTTGCGAATACGTCGAGTATTCGCTGCGTCGCAATCCTTGCGCTCGGCCCTTCTGGTGGCCAGCGCAAGCCCGTTATTAGCGTGAACCGCCCCTTAGAGGTCCCGAACATGGATCGCCAGACCGTCGCGCTGCTGGGTGGCACCGGCTTCATCGGCAGCCGGCTCGTCAATGCGCTGATCGACGCCGGCAAGCACGTGCGGATCGGCACGCGGCGGCGCGACCACGCGCGCCACCTGCAGATGCTGCCGGTCGACATCGTCGAACTCGACGCGCTCGATACGCGCACGCTCGCGCGCTTCGTCGCCGGCGCGCACGCGGCGATCAACCTGATCGGCGTGCTGCACGGCGGCCGCGGCACGCCGTACGGGCCGGGCTTCGAGCGTGCGCACGTCGCGCTGCCGGCCGCGCTGGCCGCGGCATGCGTCGAGGTCGGCGTGCGGCGCGTGCTGCACATGAGCGCGCTCGGCGCCGATTCGCACGGCGCGAGCATGTACCAGCGCTCGAAGGGCGACGGCGAAGCCGCGTTGCATGCGGTCGCGGCCACCGATTCGCTCGCGCTGACGATCTTCCGTCCGTCGGTCGTGTTCGGCCCGGGCGACGCATTCCTCAACACGTTCGCGAAGCTGCAGCGCATGGCGCCCGTGCTGCCGCTCGCGATGCCCGACGCGCGCTTCCAGCCGGTGTTCGTCGGCGACGTCGTACGCGCGTTCGTCAACACGCTCGATCTCGCGGCCGCGCACGGCAAGACTTACGAACTGGGTGGCCCGACCGTCTACACGCTCGAGCAACTGGTGCGCTATTGCGGCACACTGGTCGGCCGCCAGGCACGCATCGTGCGGCTGCCCGACGCGCTTGCGCGGCTGCAGGCGAGCGTGTTCGAATGCCTGCCCGGCGAGCCGGTGCTCACGCGCGACAATCTCGCGACGATGTCGGTGCCCAATGTGCTGTCGGGGCCGCTCGCGCCGGAACTCGGGATCTCGCCCGCGAGTCTGGAAAGCATTGCACCCGCGTATCTCGGCGAAGCGACCGGGCGCTCGCGGTTCGACTGGTTCCGCTCGCGTCGCTAGCATCCGCACGGGGCGTCGCGGGTCGACCCTTTTCTTTTTTTACGTTTTTCGGAACCCCATCATGAAGCTCGTCATCGGAGACAAGAACTACTCGTCGTGGTCGATGCGGCCGTGGCTGCTGCTCGCGCATTTCGGCATCCCGTTCGACGAGATCGTGGTCGAACTGCGCCGCGACGACTCGGCCGCGCGCATCCGCGAATACTCGCCAACCGGCAAGGTGCCGTGCCTGGTCGACGATCACGGCATGGCGATCTGGGATTCGCTCGCGATCGCCGAGACGCTCGCCGAGCGCTATCCGCAATTCCCGATGTGGCCGGCCGACCCGCTCGCGCGTACGCATGCGCGCTGCGTATCCGCCGAGATGCATTCGGGTTTCGCGGCGCTGCGCACGCAGATGGGTATGAACATCCGCGCGTCGATGCCGGGGCGCGGCGCGACGCCCGAGGCGCTCGCCGACGTCGCGCGCATCGACGCGCTGTGGAGCGAATGCATCGAGGCATCGGGCGGCCCGTTCCTGTTCGGCGAATTCGGGATCGCCGATGCGATGTATGCGCCCGTCGTGATGCGCTTCAACACGTATGCGCCGGCGCTGTCGCCGGAAGCGGCCGGCTATGCGGCGCGCGTGACGGCGCTGCCGGCGGTGCAGCGCTGGATCGACGCCGCGCGCCGCGAAACCAACGTGATCGCCGACTACGAACCTCAGCCATGAACATCTACGCAGTAGGCGGAGCGATCCGCGACGAATTGCTCGGCGTGCCGGTGCAGGACCGCGACTACGTGGTGGTCGGCGCGACGCCCGAGCAAATGACCGCGCAGGGCTTCCGGCCGGTCGGCAAGGATTTCCCGGTGTTCCTGCATCCGCAGACGCAGGAGGAATACGCGCTGGCGCGTACCGAGCGCAAGACGGCGGCCGGCTATCACGGCTTCCAGTTCCATTACGCGCCGGACGTGACGCTCGACGAGGATCTCGCGCGGCGCGATCTGACGATCAACGCGATGGCGCGCGAAGTGAGCCCGGAGGGCGCGCTGGTCGGCCCGGTGATCGATCCGTTCGACGGGCAGGCCGACCTGCGCGCGCGCGTGTTCCGGCACGTGAGCGACGCGTTCGTCGAGGATCCGGTGCGGATCCTGCGCATTGCGCGCTTCGCCGCGCGGTTCGCGGATTTCACGGTCGCAAACGAAACGCTCGCGCTGATGCGGCGGATGGTCGACGCGGGCGAGGTCGATGCGCTCGTGCCCGAGCGCGTGTGGCAGGAAATCGCGCGCGGGCTGATGGAGGCGAAGCCGTCGCGGATGTTCGCGGTGCTGCGCGACTGCGGCGCGCTCGCGCGCATCCTGCCCGAGGTGAACGCGCTGTGGGGCGTGCCGCAGCGCGCCGATTACCACCCGGAAGTCGACACCGGCGTGCACGTGATGATGGTCGTCGACTACGCGGCGAAGCAGGGCTATTCGCTGGCGGTGCGGTTCGCGGCGCTCACGCACGACCTCGGCAAGGGGACGACGCCCGCGGACGTGCTGCCGCGCCACGTCGGCCACGAAAGCCGCAGCGTCGAGCTGCTCAAGCCGTTGTGCGAGCGGCTGCGCGTGCCGAACGAATGCCGCGATCTCGCGCTGGTGGTCGCGCGCGAGCACGGCAACCTGCATCGCGTGATGGAGATGGGCGCGGCCGCGCTGGTGCGGCTCTTCGAGCGCAGCGACGCGCTGCGCAAGCCGGCGCGCTTCGCCGAGCTGCTGCAGGCCTGCGAAGCGGATGCGCGCGGCCGGCTCGGGCTCGACGCGCAGCCGTATCCGCAGGCCGAGCGGCTGCGCGTCGCGCTCGCGGCGGCGCGTAGCGTCGACGCCGGCGCGATCGCGCGCGGCATCGGCGCCGACACGGAGAAGATCAAGGAAGCCGTGCATCGCGCGCGGATCCAGGCCGTCGCGCAGGCGCTCGCGATCGGCGACGAGTAGAGAGGAACAGCGCGCGCGGCGTGCGCGCCCGCCAGCGGTTACGGTTTCTTCGTGCGCTTCGACGTGGCGGCCGCTGGGCGCTTGCCGGCGGCGGCGCGCGGCTTCGCCGCCCCCTTCCTTTCGGCTGCGCCAACCGTGGACGGCCGCGCCGCGGCGGCGTCGCGCTCATCCCGTTCGGACGCCGGCGCACGGCGGCGCCCGCGCGACTTGCCGGGCTTCGACTGCCTGATTTCCGCCGTCGCGGACACGGATTCCGCCGAACTGTCGTCGAACAGCGGCAGCGTGCTGACGGTGATCAGCTCGGCCGGCCCGTCGCCGACATTGGCCACGCGATGCCGCTTGCGCGCGTCGAAGTGCAGCGAGTCGCCGGGCGCCAGCGGGTAATTCTTCTTGCCGACCGTGTAGCAGATGCGGCCGGCCAGCACGTACACGAATTCGTCGCCGCCGTGCGCGACCCATTCCGACCGGTAGCCTTCCATCATCTGCACCTTCAATGCGTTGATCTGGCTGCCGTCGAACGTGGTGGAGAGCCGCTCGTACCACTGCAACGCGGCGTCGAGCGCATAGGGCTTGCGACTGCCCTCGTGCGAATCGGGCTGCGTCTGGCGCGGCTGCGCGATCAGCGTGCCGAGCGGCACGCCGAGCGCCTTCGCGACGTTGACGAGCGACGACAGCGAGATGCCCGTCAGATGGCGCTCGACTTGCGACAGGAACCCGACCGACAGTTTCGCCTCGGTCGCGACTTCCAGCAGCGTCTTCTTCGCTTCCCGGCGCAGGCGGCGAATGCGCTGGCCGATACGCATGAGGTCTGAATCCATGAATCTCTTTCGTGGCAACGAGTCGGGGCGCGGGCGCAGCGGCGGGGCGGTCGCCGGGGCGGAGGCCGGCGCATTGTACCGCGCGGTGTCGCCGGGCGAATCGGCGTTGTGCCGGGATCCGCAGGCTACGCGCCGATTTTAGTCCTACGAAAATTTTGGCTTGACCTCGATTTCGGCCTGCTCTAGATTCTGTCGCGCATCAAACAAAGTTAAGTGAGACGAAAATTTCCCGAGGGCGGCCGCTCGAACCGCGGCGCGGCCCGGCCGCGCGTCGCGCCATGCGCGGGCCGCGGCGACGTGTGCGGGCGAGCAGGCGCGATGCCGCGACGCGCCGCCGGCCGCCGACAACAATGAATAACGGGCATCCGATGATCGATCGACTGAAATACAGCTTTTCCGGCCTTCCCCCGTACGACGCGTCCGTCGCCGAGACCCAGGCCGGCCTGTCGCGTCTGCTCGATGCCGCGCGACTCGACGCGGTGCTGATCACGTCGCAGGACGAATACGTGACCGAGTACCTGCCGCGCAGCAACAACCCGCGCTACGCGGTGTCCGGCTTCGACGGCTCGGCCGGCTGCGGGATCTTCCTGAGCGCGGCGACCGCGCAGGCGCTCGGCGTGCCGCCGTTCGTGCTGTTCGTCGACGGCCGCTATCACTTCCAGGCCGACGAGCAGTGCGATCCGGCGCGCGTGCGGGTGGAGAAGCTCGGCATCGACGTGACGATCTGGCAGGCGATGGCCGACTGGCTGGTCGTGCACGCGAGCCGGCTCGCGCGGGTCGGCTACGACGCGCGACGGATCAGCGTCGCGCAGCGCAACCGGCTGTTCGATGAGACGCAGGCCGCGTCGCTCGACTGGGCGAGCCTCGCCGATCGCGAGATCGATCGCGCGATCGCGCTGCCGGGCTGGAACGTCGAGCGGCCGATCTTCGAGATCCCGGCAACGGTGACCGGCCTGAGCGTCGCGCAAAACCTCGACGCGCTGAACCACCGGCTCGCCGCGCATACCGGCGCGGCCGACGGCAGGACGGCGTTCTTCACCTGCGCATCGGACGATCTCGCGTATCTGCTGAACAGCCGCGGCTATCACATCCCGAATGCGTCGTCGCACCTCGGTTTCCTGTTCGCGATCGGCGACCAGGTGGCGCTGTTTTTGCCGGAAGGCTGCGACCGCTGCGAGGTCGGGCTCGCTTCGTATCCGGCGCTGCACGTGATCCGGCGCGACGTCGCGGCGCTCGAGCGCTTCCTCGCGCAGTTCGCGGTCGAGCACGTGTGCTATGGCTTCGAATCGGTGAACTGCGCGCTCGTCGACGCGGTGAAGCGGGTGTGGCCGCACGCGCGGCACGCCGATTTCAACCCGGTCGAGGCGATGCGCGCGAGCAAGACGCCGGCGGTGCTCGAGCGCTTTCGCGACGCGTTCGCGCGCAGCTCCGCGGCGATCGCCGAAACGATGCGCTGGGCGAAGACCGGCGAGCCGGGCGTGCGTCACACCGAGTACGATCTCGCACGCACGATCAACGACGCGTACGGCGCACGCTCGGCGGTCGCGCTGTCGTTTCCGTCGATCGCGGCGAATGGCGCGAACAGCGCCTTCGCGCATTACACGGCGGCGAGCGCCGACGTCGAGCTGACCGAAGGCGAACTCGTGCTGCTCGACAGCGGCGCGTATTACGAAGCCGGCTTCGCGACGGACTGCACGCGCGTGGTGCTGCGCCGCACGCGGCCGGACACGGTCGCACAGCCGTGGCAGCGCGAGATTTACACGGTCGCGCTGAAGGCCTGCATCAAGGGGCTCGTCGCGCGCTTTCCGGCCGCCGCGACGGGCGGCGACGTCGATGCGCTGGTGCGGCAGGTGTGTCGCGATCATGGCTACGATTTCGGCCACGGCACCGGGCACGGCGTCGGGATTCACGTACACGAGGGCGGCGTGCGATTCGCGCCGGGCGCCCGGTACGGGCTGGTGCCGAATGCGGTGATTTCGGTCGAGCCGGGCATCTACCTGCCGGGCAAGGGCGGCGTGCGGATCGAGAACATCGTGATCGTGCGGCCGGACGACGCGCAGCCGGGCACCGTGACGTTCGAGAACATCGTGACGGTCGGCTACGACTGGGATCTGATCGATCTCGACCTGCTGGACGACGCCGAGCGTGCGTATCTGCGCGACTACGAGCGGCTGTGCGTGGAGCGCGGCACGCAGGTCACCGCGTGTCCGCTGTTGTAACGACGGGCAAGGCAGGGGCGCGGCCGCCGGGCGGCCGCGCGGCGCGACGTCAGCGCGTCAGTGCCGAGACGCGTCCGTCGGGGCCGTACACGCCGGCCGGCGCGGGCGCCGAGCGCAGCACCGCGAGCGCGCGCTCGTTGTAGTCCATCCGGATCCGGATCAGCATCCCGTTGTTCGCATTGGCCTGGCGCGCGCGTTCGGCGGCCTGTTGCAGCAGTTGCCAGCGGCTCGCGAGGCGCGCATCGCGTTCGGCCGCCTGGTCCATGCCTTTCTTGCCGGCCGGAAAGCCGAGCGCGGAAAGTTGCGTGTCGCGCGTGCGTTCGAGCTGCGCGAGCCGGTCGATCAGCGCGCTTTTCTTCTCGACGATCCCGGGCAGCATCTCGATCGGCTCGGCCGTCGTCAGCGCCTTTTCCTCGTAGACGAGCAGGGACGCGAACGCTTCGACCGTCGCGTGTTCGTCGTTGACCGTGGCCAGCAGCTCTTCTCTCATCGCGTCATGCTCGTCACGCCGGTGCGTGCAGTGCTGCGCGCGCCGGCAAACCGGGTGAACCGGCCACGAGGCCGGGATTAGCTGCCCTGCGGGCGCTGCTGCTGCAGCAGTTCGCGGGCGGTGTTCAATACGCCGTCGGCAATCTTGTTCGCGTCGATCGTCAGCGTGCCGTCGTTCAGCGCGTCCTTGATCGACTGGACCAGGCCCGTGTCGATATCGGCGTCGCCCGACGCGGATACCGAACGCAGCTGGCCCGACAGACCCGACAGGTTCACGGTCGTGTCGCCGCCGGTCGATCCTGCGTCGGCTGCCTGCCCGGACGACTGGGCCGTGCCGGACTGCGCACGGGCCGCGCCGGTGCCGGTCGGCGCGAGGGGGCTCGGTTTCGGAGTGGAATCGATCTTCACGATGGGTTTCCTGTACGGTTTGACCCAGATAACGGCCGGGTCGGCCCGAACTTTAGCATCGCGAGCCCGAAATGCTCCGAATAAACAATTCTTTACATTCTTGCGGCCGATCCGTCCCTACAGCGGGATTTCGACGGTGCCGGCGTCCTTGACGATCGCCGTGACGATCTGCCCGGCCGCCATCCGCACCCGCACCGACTGGCCCGGCGCCGCATTCGCGAGCGCGCTGCCCTCGGCCGAAATCGTGAAGCCGGGGCCGGCCGCGACGACCCGCACCGTCTGGCCGGCCGACACCGATGCCGCGCTCTTCAGCATGTCCTGCCGCAGCGGCAGCCCGGCCGAGATGCGTGCGAGCGCGGTCGCGCCGATCGCCTGCGCCGGATCGGTGATCACCGCGAGCGGCAGCACCGTCAGGTCGCCGTCGCGCGCGACCAGGTCGGCCGCGGACAGCGGCTCGCCGGGCGCGATCTGGCGCGCGGCGACGTAATAGGTAGCCTGCACGGCGACCTTCGCCTGCAGGTAGACGGTCCACGGCCGCTCGCCGGCGCAGCGCACGCCGACCGTCGTGCGGCCCCACAGGCGCGCGCCGGTCGGCAGGAACGGTTCGAGCGTCGTGCACGCGGCGAGCCCGCGCGGAAAGGCGGTCGTGACGGTCGCGGTGGTCTTGCCGGGCAGGCCGGCGATCTGCTGCTGCAGGAATGCGAGCGCCGCGCGCCGGATCGTTTCGGGGTCTTGCCGGCCGGGCGGCGTCGGCTGTGCCGCGGGCTCGGCCGCCGCCGGCGCACGCGGTGCCGGCGCGGATGAAGCGGCGCGCGCCGCGGCGATACGGGCGGCAAGCGCCTGCCGGGGATTCGACGCGGCTTCGGCGGCACCGGTGCCGGCAACGACGGTCGCGACGCCGCCGGGATCGACAGCGCGCGGCGCGCCGTAAGCGGCGTTTGCGGCATTCGCGCGGGCTGCTGCGTAGACGGGGCGTGGTGCTGGCGCCGGTACCGGTGCAGGTGCCGGAACGCTCGTCACCCCCATCGATCCGGCCGGCTGCGCCGTGTAGCCGTTGGCGGCCATGCCGACGGCGCCGGGCATGCCCGAAGCGCCACCAGCGGCTGCACCGGCCGTGCCGACCATGCCGCCGGCACCGCCCGCCGCACCACCCATGGCCGAATCCGCGCCCGTACCCGCTTTCCCGCCGAACTGGCCGCCGCTCGCCGCATTCGCATGCGCGAGCGCGGTCTCTGCCGTCTCGCCGCGGCCGGGAATCACGATCGTCCCGTCGTCCGCGTGCGCGGCCGGCACCGCGGCCCACAGCGCCGCGGCGAGCGCGAGCGCACGGCGCAGGCGCGTGCCGCGTCCGGCGTATTCGCGAAATGCGCTGCGTGCCATCGCCGTGTCCTCGAAGCCGTTGATCCGCTTCGCATTCTAGGGAGCGGGGGCGGCGCGCAAACGATGAATAGAGGGGGGCTTTGCCGCGTTATTCGTCCGATTGCCGGTTGCGTCCCGCGCCTACCATCGCTGTCATGGAAAAAAGCCTCTCGGGTCGCCATCCGGCGCGAGGGGCGTGCAGCGCTTCATACGGAGAGACGCACACATGCTGGACAAACTCGATTCGGAATTCGCGTTCGGCCGACAGGCGCTCGACGTGCGCGCCTACCGGCAGGAACTGCTGTCGTCGAACATCGCGAACGCCGACACGCCCGGCTACCAGGCCCGCGACGTCGATTTCGCGTCGACGCTCGCGCGCTCGCTGAAGCAGGCGAGCGGCGGTCTGGCGCCGAGCAATGCCGCGCAACTGCCGATGGCGCAGCCGGCCGGCGTGACGAGCGGCATGTCGATGGTGTCGACGGCGCCGGGCCACATGGCCGGCACCGCGAAGCTGATCCCGACCGGCGGCCCGTCGGACGACTACGGCCGCGCGCAATACCGGATGCCGTTGCAGCCGTCGCTCGACGGCAACACGGTCGATCTCGACGTCGAGCGCGTGCAGTTCGCGAACAACGCGCTGCACTACGAAACCGGGATGACCGTGATGACCCAGCAGATCAAGGCGATGATCGCCGCGATCACGACGAACTCGTAAGCGCCGTTTCCGAATTCGGACCCCAGCACAAGGAGCTTCCATGCCTTCGTTGATGAACATCTTCGGCGTCGCCGGTTCGGCGCTGTCCGCGCAATCGCAGCGCCTGAACGTCACCGCGTCGAACCTCGCGAACGCCGACAGCGCGACCGGCCCCGACGGCAAGCCGTACAAGGCCAAGCAGGTCGTGTTCGCGACCGATCCGCTCGGCGGCGCGCGCACCGCGTCCGGCCAGGGCGTGGGCGGCGTGCGCGTGACCAAGGTGATGGACGACCCGTCGCCGATGAAATCGACGTACGACCCGGCGAACCCGGCCGCCGACGCGAACGGCTACGTGCAGATGCCGAACGTCGATCCGGTGCAGGAGATGGTGAACATGATCTCGGCGTCGCGCTCGTACCAGGCCAACGTCGAGACGCTGAACACCGCGAAGACGCTGATGCTCAAGACGCTGACGATCGGCTCGTAAGCCGCGCGCCGCCCGACCTTTCCATACCGAGACCCGGACCGACAGTTCCGACACAAGGCCACCCAGGATGACTTCCTCCAACACGACGATCGGCGGCAACGGCACCAGCGTGTCGACGCTGCCGACCGACACGATGAACACCAACAACGTGTCGTCGACCAACGGCACGTCGGCGAGCGACCTGCAGGCGACGTTCCTGAAGCTGCTCGTCACGCAGTTGCAGAACCAGGATCCGACGAGCCCGGTGGACAGCTCGCAGATGACGTCGCAGCTCGCGCAGATCAACACGGTGAGCGGCATCGCGCAACTGAACACGTCGCTCACGTCGCTGTCGACGCAACTCGCGGCCGGCCAGCAGACGCAGGCCGCGCTGCTGATCGGCACGAACGTGCTCGCGCCGGGCAACGGCGTCACGGTGAAGAGCGGCGCGGCGTCGCCGTTCGGCGTGTCGCTCACGAGCAGCGTGTCGAACCTGACGATCACCGTGAAGAACTCGGCGGGCGCCGTCGTGAACACGATCAACGCGGGCGCGCAGTCGGCCGGCACCGTGCCGTTCAACTGGACGCCGACCGACGCGGCCGGCAACGCGCTGCCGGACGGCAACTACACGGTCAGCGCGCAGTACACCGGCACCGACGGCAAGACCTACGCGCCGACCGTGCTGGCCGCCTCGCAGGTGCAGAGCGTGATCAAGCAGGCGGACGGC
Organism: Burkholderia sp. ABCPW 11; assembly: GCF_001523445.1. Taxonomy (NCBI): domain Bacteria; kingdom Pseudomonadati; phylum Pseudomonadota; class Betaproteobacteria; order Burkholderiales; family Burkholderiaceae; genus Burkholderia; species Burkholderia sp. ABCPW 11. The sequence goes on from NZ_LOVM01000030.1 coordinate 90,660, forward strand.
ACCGCGGGGCTGGTGCTGTCGAACGGCACGACGGTGGGGCTCACCCAGGTTGCGTCGATCTTCCCGAACACCCGGTCGTCCTCGTCCGGCGACACCACCACCAACTGATCGAGCTTTCTCGTAACGGAGACCGAAATGGGTTATCAACAGGGTCTGAGCGGCCTCGCCGGCGCATCGAACGCGCTCGACGTGATCGGCAACAACATCGCGAACGCGAACACGGTCGGCTTCAAGTCGAGCACCGCGCAGTTCGCCGACATGTACGCGAACTCGGTCGCGACGTCGGTCAACACGCAGATCGGCATCGGCACGACGCTGAACTCGGTGCAGCAGCAGTTCGGCCAGGGCACGATCAATACGACGAACTCGTCGCTCGACGTCGCGATCAACGGCAACGGCTTCTTCCAGATGTCGAACAACGGCGTGACGACGTACTCGCGCGACGGCACGTTCCAGCGCGACAAGAACGGCTACATCGTCAACGCGCAGGGCATGAACCTGATGGGGTACATGGCCGACAAGAACGGCGTGATCAACACCGCGCAGACCGTGCCGCTGCAGGCGCCGACCACCAACATCGCGCCGACCGCCACGACTAGGATCAACGGCCAGTTCAACCTGAACTCGCAGGATACGGTGCCGGCCAAGACGCCGTTCAGCGCGACCGACAACACGACGTACAACTACTCGACGTCGATCCAGGTGTACGACTCGCTCGGCGGTTCGCAGGCGGTCAACATGTATTTCGTGAAGTCGGCGGCCGGCACGTGGGAAGCGTACGCGGGCGTGCAGGGCGGCACGACGACCGATCTCGGCACGATCACGTTCAATTCGGCGGGGGCGATCTCGAGCACGACGACCGGCACGCCGGCCGCGCCGACCGCATCGCTCGGCCAGTTCCAGTTCACCGTGCCGAACACCGACGGCTCGGCGACGCCGCAACAGCTCACGCTCGACCTGACCGGCACGACGCAGTACGGCGGCAAGGACGGCGTGAACAACCTCGCGCAGGACGGCTACGCGAGCGGCACGCTGACGACCTACTCGATCGGCACCGACGGCAAGCTGACCGGCAACTACTCGAACGGCCAGACCGCCGTGCTCGGCCAGATCGCGCTCGCGAACTTCAACAACCCGAACGGGCTCGTGAACCTCGGCGGCAACCAGTACGCGGAATCCGCCGCGTCGGGCGTGCCGCAGATCTCGGCGCCGGGCAGCACGAACCACGGCACGCTGCAGGGCAGCGCGCTCGAGAACTCGAACGTCGACCTCACGTCGCAGCTCGTCAACCTGATCACCGCGCAGCGCAACTACCAGGCGAACGCGCAGACGATCAAGACGCAGCAGACCGTCGACCAGACGCTCATCAACCTGTAAGCGCGGATAACCGGCAGCCATGGACCGACTGATCTATACGGCGATGACGGGCGCGTCGCAGTCGCTCGACCAGCAGGCGATCGTCGCGAACAATCTCGCGAACGCGTCGACGACGGGCTTTCGCGCGCAGCTCGCGACGTATCGCGCGGTGCCGATGAATTTCGGCGACGGCAGCAACATCGACCCGGCGACGACACGCACCTACGTGCTGTCGTCCACGCCCGGCGCCGATTACGCGCCGGGCCCGATCACGCGCACCGGCAATCCGCTCGACGTCGCCGTGCAGGGCCCCGGCTGGCTGTCGGTGCAGACGGCCGACGGCAGCGAGGCGTACACGCGCGCCGGCAACCTGCACGTCGACGAAAACGGCCAGCTCGTCAACGCGAGCAACCTGCCGGTGGTCGGCAACGGCGGCCCGATCTCGGTGCCGCCGAACGCGGAAGTGACGATCGGCAAGGACGGCACGGTGTCCGCGCTGATGCCGGGCGACCCGCCGACGGCGGTCGCGATCGTCGACCAGCTGAAGCTCGTCAATCCCGATCCGGCCACGCTCACGCGCGGCAACGACGGGCTGTTCCGCACCGCCGACGGCAATCCGGCCGACGTCGACCCGAACGTGGTCGTCACGCCGAATTCGCTCGAAGGCAGCAACGTGAATCCGGTGACCGCGATGGTCGCGATGATCGACAACGCGCGCGCGTTCCAGCTTCAGTCGAAGCTGATCCAGACGGCCGACCAGAACGAGCAGACGGCGAACCAGCTGCTCAACTTCAGCTGAGCGGCCAGGCCGTAGCTACCAGGAGAAGATTCAACATGAACCGTTCGCTCTACATCGCCGCCACCGGCATGAATGCGCAGCAGGCGCAGATGGACGTGATTTCGAACAACCTCGCGAACACCAGCACGAACGGCTTCAAGGCGTCGCGCGCGGTGTTCGAGGATCTGCTGTACCAGACCATCCGCCAGCCCGGCGCGAATTCGACGCAGCAGACCGAGCTGCCGTCGGGCCTGCAGCTCGGCACCGGCGTGCAGCAGGTCGCGACCGAGCGCCTGTACACGCAGGGCGGCCTCACGCAGACCGGCAACTCGAAGGACGTCGCGATCAACGGCGCGGGCTTCTTCCAGGTGCTGATGCCGGACGGCACCAACGCGTACACGCGCGACGGCTCGTTCCAGACCAACGCGCAGGGCCAGCTCGTCACGTCGAGCGGCTACCAGGTGCTGCCGGCGATCACCGTGCCGCAGAACGCGCAGTCGCTGACGATCGGCAAGGACGGCGTCGTGTCGGTCACGCAGCCGGGCTCGAACAACGCGGTCCAGATCGGCTCGCTGCAGATCGCGACCTTCATCAACCCGGCCGGCCTCGAGGCGAAGGGCGAGAACCTGTTCGCGGAAACGACGTCGTCGGGCGCACCGAACGTGTCGCAGCCGGGGCTGAACGGCGCGGGCGTGCTCAACCAGGGTTACGTTGAGGCGTCGAACGTGAACGTCGTGCAGGAACTCGTCAACATGATCCAGACCCAGCGTGCCTACGAGATCAACAGCAAGGCCGTGACGACGTCCGACCAGATGCTGCAGACCGTCACGCAGATGAAGAGCTAACCGGAACGTCCCGTCGTCGCCATGAAGCAGGTTCGCCTCCCCTCGTCAGCCACCGTCCGCGCCGCCTGCGCGGTCGCGGTGGCGGCGCTCGCCGGTTGCGCGCAGATCCCGCGCGATCCGATCATCCAGCAGCCGATGACGGCGCAGCCGCCGATGCCGATGTCGATGCAGGCGCCCGGCTCGATCTACAACCCCGGCTACGCGGGCCGGCCGCTGTTCGAGGATCAGCGGCCGCGCAACGTCGGCGACATCCTGACGATCATGATCGCGGAGAACATCAACGCGACCAAGTCGTCGGGCGCGAACACGAACCGGCAGGGCAACACCGACTTCAACGTGCCGACGGCCGGCTTCCTCGGCGGGCTGTTCGCGAAGGCGAACCTGTCGGCCGCCGGCGCGAACAAGTTCGCGGCCACCGGCGGCGCGAGCGCGGCGAACACGTTCAACGGCACGATCACGGTGACCGTCACCAACGTGCTGCCGAACGGCAACCTCGTGGTGAGCGGCGAGAAGCAGATGCTGATCAACCAGGGCAACGAATTCGTGCGCTTCTCGGGGGTCGTCAACCCGAACACGATCTCGGGCGCGAACTCCGTCTATTCGACGCAGGTCGCCGACGCGAAGATCGAATACTCGTCGAAGGGCTACATCAACGAAGCCGAGACGATGGGCTGGCTGCAGCGGTTCTTCCTCAACATCGCGCCGTGGTGACGACGATGCAGACGACCCTGTTCGGCCGCCTGTCGGCCCGCGCGCAGACGGCCGCGCGGCTCGCCGTCGCGTTCGCGGCCGTGGCTGCCTGCATGCTCGGCGCCGCGCCCGCGCAGGCGGAACGCCTGAAGGATCTCGCGCAGATCCAGGGCGTGCGCGACAACCCGCTGATCGGCTATGGCCTCGTCGTCGGCCTCGACGGCACGGGCGACCAGACGATGCAGACGCCGTTTACGACGCAGACGCTCGCGAACATGCTCGCGAACCTCGGCATCTCGATCAACAACGGTTCGGCCAACGGCGGCCCGTCGTCGCTGAACAACATGCAGTTGAAGAACGTCGCGGCGGTGATGGTGACGGCCACGCTGCCGCCGTTCGCGCGGCCGGGCGAGGCGCTCGACGTGACCGTGTCGTCGCTCGGCAACGCGAAGAGCCTGCGCGGCGGCACGCTGCTGCTCACGCCGCTGAAGGGCGCGGACGGCCAGGTATACGCGCTTGCGCAGGGCAACATGGCGGTCGGCGGCGCGGGGGCCAGCGCGAACGGCAGCCGCGTGCAGGTGAACCAGCTCGCGGCCGGCCGGATCGTCGGCGGCGCGATCGTCGAGCGCGCGGTGCCGAACGCGGTCGCGCAGATGAACGGCATGCTGCAACTGCAACTGAACGACATGGATTACGGCACCGCGCAGCGGATCGTGTCCGCGGTCAATTCGAGCTTCGGCCCGGGCACCGCGACGGCGCTCGACGGCCGCACGATCCAGCTCGCGGCGCCGGCCGACTCCGCGCAGCAGGTCGCGTTCATGGCGCGGCTGCAGAACCTCGACGTGAGCCCGGACAAGGCCGCCGCGAAGGTGATCCTGAACGCGCGCACCGGCTCGATCGTGATGAACCAGATGGTCACGCTGCAAAGCTGCGCGGTCGCGCACGGCAACCTGTCGGTGGTCGTCAACACGCAGCCGGTGGTGTCGCAGCCGGGGCCGTTCTCGAACGGGCAGACGGTGGTGGCGCAGCAGTCGCAGATCCAGCTCAAGCAGGACAACGGCGCGCTGAAGATGGTGACGGCCGGCGCGAATCTCGCCGACGTCGTGAAGGCGCTGAACACGCTCGGCGCGACGCCCGCGGACCTGATGTCGATCCTGCAGGCGATGAAGGCGGCCGGCGCGCTGCGCGCCGATCTGGAGATCATCTAAATGGCAGCCACGCTCCCCAACGCAAACGACCTCACGCAGCGCTTCGCGCTCGACGTGCAGGGTTTCGATGCGCTGCGCGCGCAGGCGAAGCAGTCGCCGCAGGCCGGCGCGAAGGCGGTGGCCGGCCAGTTCGACGCGATGTTCACGCAGATGATGCTCAAGAGCATGCGCGACGCGTCGCCCGACGGCGGGCTGTTCGATTCGCATACGTCGAAGATGTACACGTCGATGCTCGACCAGCAGCTCGCGCAGCAGATGTCGACGCGCGGAATCGGCGTCGCCGACGCGCTGATGAAGCAGCTGCTTCGCAATGCGGGCGCCGGCGCGGGCAGCGACACGGCGGCCGACGTCGGCGCGGGCGGCCTGGGCGCCGGCGGCCTCGGCTCGGCCGGCAACGAAGGCAGCCTCGCCGCGATGAACGCGATGGCGAAGGCGTATGCGAACGCGGCGAACAACGGCGGGCTTGCCGGCGCGCGCGGCTATTCGGCCGGCAGCGCGCTGACGCCGCCGCTGAAGGGCGCGAGCGGCGTGCAGGACGCGGATGCGTTCGTCGACCGGCTCGCGGCCCCCGCGCAGGCGGCCAGTGCGACGACCGGCATCCCGGCGCGTTTCATCGTCGGGCAGGCCGCGCTCGAATCGGGCTGGGGCAAGCGCGAGATCCGCGCGGCGGACGGCTCGACCAGCTACAACGTGTTCGGCATCAAGGCGAACAAGGGTTGGACCGGCCGCACCGTGTCGGCGCTGACCACCGAATACGTGAACGGCACGCCGCGCCGCGTGGTCGCGAAATTCCGCGCGTACGACTCGTACGAGCACGCGATGACCGATTACGCGAACCTGCTGAAGAACAATCCGCGCTACGCGGGCGTGCTGAGCGCGAGCCGCAGCGTCGAAGGCTTCGCGCACGGCATGCAGAAGGCCGGCTACGCAACCGACCCCAATTACGCGAAGAAGCTGATCTCGATCATGCAGCAGATCGGCTGACGGGCTCGCCCGCCACCGGTTCGCCCCCTTCGGACCGCGCCCGGCACCCCGCCGCGCGCGGTTTCAACGTTTGCGCGAAATAAATCGCCGTTTCGATCTAAACTTTCGGTCAGCACTGCCGCTAAGTGTGAGAGACCTGCGACCGGGCCCCCGTTCTGGCCCGGTTTTATCGCGCACCGGTTGCCCCGGGCGCCCATGACAAGAAAGACCGGCTAGCCATGAATATCGAAACGTCGACGGACCCCAGCCTGGATGCAGGCCACTCCGGGCCCGACTATGCCCGCCGCAATCCGCTGGAAATCGGCGTGCAGCTGCGCAACCTCGTGAATCGCGGCGATTTCCTGACCGTCCAGTACCCGGGCGGCCAACTCGTCACGCGCCTGCTCGAGGTCGACGTCGGCGCGCGGACGTTCACGTTCGACTGGGGCGCGCTGTCCGAGCAGAACGCCGGCATCCTCGGCGCGTCGCACTGCACGTTCGCGGCTGCGCCGGAGGGCGTGCGCGTCGAATTCGCCACGGGCACGCCGCGCGAAACGCGCTACGAAGGGCTGCCCGCGTTCGTCGCCGATTTCCCCGACGTGCTGGTCTGCATCCAGCGCCGCGAGTATTTCCGCGTCGACGCGCCGATCGTCGATCCGTTCCTGTGCCGCGGCAAGCTGCCGGACGGTGAAAGCTTCCTGTTCGAGGTGCACAACCTGTCGCTCGGCGGCGTGGGGCTGCGCACGGCCGACGAGCGTGTCGAGGCGCTCGAGGTCGGCACGCTGCTGCCGGACGTCGAGCTCGAGCTGACCGGCCACGGCAAGCTGTCGCTCGACCTGCAACTGGTGTCGCAGCGTTCGACGCAGATGCCGAACGGGTCGCGGCGCTACCAGCTCGGCTTTCGCTACATGTCGCTGCCGGGCAGCGCGGAGAACACGCTGCAGCGGCTGATCACGCAGCTCGAAATGAAGCGCCGCTCGCTCGCGCGGGCCTGACGCGCAGTTGGCGGGCGGCCCCGCACGGGCCGCTCGCACGGCGCGGCCGGCGGGCTCGCCGGCCGCCTCGACCGGCGCCGCACGCCCGTGCGTCGCGCGTGCATTTTTTCCTCAATTTTCTCGATCCGCGGCCGTTATACCGGGAGTCACGCAACCCGGCGGCCGCAGCGCGGCCGGCTCATCAGGATCGCGCATGTCCAACACACTCATGAACCTCGGCGTCAGCGGCCTGAATGCCGCGCTCTGGGGCCTCACGACGACCGGCCAGAACATCAGCAACGCCGCGACGCCGGGCTATTCGGTCGAACGCCCCGTCTATGCCGAGGCAAGCGGGCAGTACACCAGCAGCGGCTACATGCCGCAGGGCGTGAACACCGTCACCGTGCAGCGGCAGTACAGCCAGTACCTGAGCGACCAGCTGAACGGCGCGCAGACGCAGGGCGGCGCGCTGTCGACGTGGTACTCGCTCGTCACGCAGCTGAACAACTACATCGGCAGCCCGACGGCCGGCATCTCGACCGCGATCACGAGCTACTTCACCGGCATGCAGAACGTCGCGAACAGCGCGTCCGACTCGTCGGTGCGGCAGACCGCGATGAGCAATGCGCAGACGCTCGCGAACCAGATCACGGCGGCCGGCCAGCAGTACGACGCGCTGCGCCAGAGCGTGAACACGCAGCTCACGAGCACCGTCACGCAGATCAACGCGTACACCGCGCAGATCGCGCAACTGAACCAGCAGATCGCCGCGGCGAGCAGCCAGGGCCAGCCGCCGAACCAGCTGATGGACCAGCGCGACCTCGCGGTGTCGAACCTGTCGAATCTCGCGGGCGTGCAGGTGGTGCGCAACAGCGACGGCTACAGCGTGTTCATGTCGGGCGGCACGCCGCTCGTCGTCGCGGACAAGAGCTACCAGCTCGCGACCGTCACGTCGCCGTCCGATCCGAGCGAGCTGACCGTCGTGTCGCAGGGCATCGCCGGCGCGAATCCGCCGGGGCCGAACCAGTTCCTGTCCGACGCGTCGCTGTCGGGCGGCACGCTCGGCGGCCTGCTCGCGTTCCGCAGCCAGACGCTCGATCCGGCCGAGGCCCAGCTCGGCGCGATCGCGACCAGTTTCGCCGCGCAGGTCAACGCGCAGAACGCGCTCGGCATCGACCTGTCGGGCAAGGTGGGCGGCAACCTGTTTTCGACCGGCGCGCCGATCACGTACGCGAACCAGGGCAATACCGGCAACGCGGCGCTGTCCGTGTCGTTCGCGAACGCCGCGCAGCCGACCATCAGCGACTACACGCTTGCATACGACGGCACGAACTACACGCTGACCGACCGCGCGAGCGGCACGGTGGTCGGCACGTCGACGTCGATGCCGGCATCGATCGGCGGCCTGAACTTCTCGTTCTTGTCCGGCTCGATGAGCGCCGGCGACAAGTTCACCGTGCAGCCGACGCGCGGCGCGCTGAACGGCTTCGGCCTCGCGACGTCGAACGGCTCCGCGATCGCGGCGGCCGCGCCGTACGTGCCGTCGGCCACGACGACCAACACCGGCAACGGCACGATCGGCGGGCTGTCGGTCACGAGCGCGACGGCCGCGGCCAACGCGCACAACTACACGATCACGATGGGCGGCACCGCGGCCGCGCCGACCTATACGGTCACCGACAACACGGCCGTGCCGCCGACGACCAGCGCCGCGCAGCCGTACCAGTCCGGCTCGCCGATCACGCTGACGGCGGGCGTCACGGTCACGGTATCGGGCACGCCGGCGGTGGGCGACACGTTCAAGGTCGCGCCGAACACGGGCGGCACGAACGACGGCAGCAACGCGCTCGCGCTGTCGAAGCTCGTCAACTCGAAGGCGTTCGGCAACGGCTCGACCACGTTGACGGGCGCGTACGCGAACTACGTGAACGGCATCGGCAACACGGCGAGCCAGCTGAAGTCGTCGAGCGCCGCGCAGACCGCGCTGGTCGGCCAGATCACGCAGGCGCAGCAGTCGGTGTCGGGCGTGAACCAGAACGAGGAAGCGGCCAACCTGATGCAGTACCAGCAGCTCTACCAGGCGAACGCGAAGGTGATCCAGACCGCGTCGACGCTGTTCCAGACCGTGCTCGGCCTGTTCAACTAATTTCGGAACCGAAGCGATGCGGATTTCCACTGCGCAGTTCTACCAGATGAACGTCGCTCAAATGAGCGACCAGCAGGCGCAGCTCTCGCAGCTGTACCAGCAGATCTCCAGCGGCGTGAGCCTCGCGACGCCGGCCGACAACCCGCTCGGCGCGGCGCAGGCCGTGCAGCTGTCGATGACGTCGGCGACGCTGTCGCAGTACGCGTCGAACCAGAACGCCGCGCTGTCGTCGCTGCAGAAGGAAGACCAGACGCTCATCAGCGTCAACAACCTGCTGAACAGCATTCACACGGTCGTGATCCAGGCCGGCGACGGCTCGCTGTCGGACAGCGATCGTTCCGCGCTGTCGACGCAACTGCAGGGCTATCGCGACCAGTTGCTGACGCTCGCGAACTCGACCGACGGCGCGGGCAACTACCTGTTCGCCGGCTTCAAGACGGCCACTGCGCCGTTCTCGAACGCGCCGGGCGGCGGCGTGACCTACAGCGGCGACACCGGCTCGCGCGAGGTGCAGATCGCCGACACGCGTTCGATCGCACAGGGCGACAACGGCGCGAACGTGTTCCTGTCGGTGCCGATGCTCGGCAGCCAGCCGGTGCCGCTTGCCGGCGCGGGCAACACGGGCACGGGCACGATCGGCGGCGTGACGATCACGAGCCCGTCGGCCGCGACCAACGCGCACCAGTTCACGATCGCGTTCGGCGGCACGGCCGCGGCGCCCACGTACACGGTGACCGACAACACCGTCGTGCCGCCGACCACGACCCCCGCGCAGCCGTATTCGGACGGCGCCGGGATCGCGCTCGGCAACGGTCTGTCGGTGCCCGTGTCGGGCAAGCCGGCGCCGGGCGACACGTTCACGGTCACGCCCGCGCCGCAGGCCGGCACCGACGTGTTCGCGGCGCTCGACACGATGATCGCCGCGCTGAAGGTGCCGATCAGCAGCAACACGGCCGCCGCGACCGCGCTCGCGAACGCGATGACCACCGGCACGACGAAGCTGAACAACATGATGACGAACGTCCTCACCGTGCAGGCGTCGGTGGGCGGCCGCGAGCAGGAAATCAAGGCGATGCAGGCCGTGAACCAGACCAACACGCTGCAGGTCAGCAGCAACCTGGCCGACCTCACGAGCACCAACATGGTCGCGACGATCAGCCAGTTCCTGCAGATGCAGAACGCGCTGACGGGCTCGCAGAAGGCGTACGCGCAGTTGCAGAACCTGTCGCTGTTCCAGTACATCAACCCCTGATGCACGATACGCCGGCCGCGATGTGAGCGCACGCTTACCTCGCCGCCGGCGCTGGCCGCCCCGCGCGCATCGCGCCCGGGCGGGCACTTCGCCGGGCCGCGCGGTCGCGCGCCGGTTCTCTCGCGCGGCCGGACGTTTGCGCACCTTGCTGCACCGCTTGCCGATTCCGCGTACCGGTTCGCTTGCCAGCCCCATTTCCGCTCCGTAAACTCGCGCCAGATTCCAGACCGGCGCATCCCTGGCAGCCGGCGACCGACGACCGACAGGAGCGCTTTCCCCATGTCCGATTCCTATTTCCCGCGCTGGCGGGTCCGACCGACCGGCGCGGCCTCGCGCGTGGTGGGCCCCGACGAGCGCCTCGCGTGGCCGCAGATGGTCGCGATGGGCGTGCAGCACGTCGTCGCGATGTTCGGCTCGACCGTGCTCGCGCCGCTGCTGATGGGCTTCGACCCGAACCTGTGCATCTTCATGTCGGGCATCGGCACGCTGCTGTTCTTCGTGCTGGTGGGCGGCCGCGTGCCGAGCTATCTCGGCTCGAGCTTCGCGTTCATCGGCCTCGTGATCGCGGTGACGGGCTACGGCGGCAGCGGGCCGAACCCGAACATTCCGGTCGCGCTCGGCGGGATCGTCGCGTGCGGCGTCGTGTACGTCGCGCTCGGCGCGCTGGTGCAGGCGATCGGCACGCGCTGGATCGAGACGCTGATGCCGCCCGTCGTGACCGGCGCGGTGGTTGCGGTGATCGGGTTGAACCTCGCGCCGATCGCGGTCAAGGGCGTGTCGGGCTCGACCTTCGAATCGGTGATGGCGCTCGTCACGGTGCTGTGCGTCGGCGGCGTCGCGGTGTTCGCGCGCGGGATGATGCAACGCCTGCTGATCCTGGTCGGGCTCGCGATCGCCTACGTGATCTACGCGATCGCGACCAACGGGATGGGCCTCGGCAAGCCGATCGATTTCGCGATCGTCGCGCAGGCCGCGTGGTTCGGCGTGCCGAGCTTCCGCGCGCCGGTGTTCGATCCGCACGCGATGCTGATGCTCGCGCCGATCGCGGTGATCCTGGTCGCGGAGAACCTCGGCCACATCAAGGCCGTCAGCGCGATGACGGGCACCAACCTCGACCGCTACGTCGGCCGCGCGTTCATCGGCGACGGGCTCGCGACGATCGTGTCGGGCAGCGTCGGCGGCACGGGCGTGACCACCTACGCGGAGAACATCGGCGTGATGGCCGTCACGCGGATCTATTCGACGCTGGTGTTCGCGCTCGCCGCGCTGATCGCGATCGGGCTCGGCTTCTCGCCGAAGTTCGGCGCGGTGATCCAGACGATTCCCGGCCCCGTGCTCGGCGGCGTGTCGATCGTCGTGTTCGGGCTGATCGCGGTGACGGGCGCGCGGATCTGGGTCGTCAACAAGGTCGACTTTTCCGACAACCGCAACCTGATCGTCGCGGCCGTCACGCTGGTGCTCGGCGCCGGCGACTTCTCGCTGAAGATCGGCGGCTTCGGGCTCGGCGGGATCGGCACCGCGACCTTCGGCGCGATCATCCTGTACGCGATCCTGCGCAAGGAAAAGGAACCGGGGCCGGTGGTGTGATTCGACAGCGGGCGGTGCAATGCCGCCCGCCCGCGCGCCTTCATGCGCCGGTATTCGACTGCCCCTGCAGCCACGCACAGAATTGCGCGACGAGCGGATCGTCGGCCGGCGCGCCCGGCGTGATCCACCAGTAGCTGCGCGTCGCGATGCGTGGCCCGTCGAGCGGCATCACCAGGCGCCCGCTCGCGAGCTCGTCGTCGATCAGCGGCAACGGGCCGAGCGCGACGCCGAGCCCGTCGACGGCCGCCTGCAGCGCCAGGTAGAAGTGGTCGAACGACTGCCGCTTGCGCCCCTTCATCGCGACGCCGGCCGCCGCGAACCAGTCGCGCCAGCCTTCCGGCCGCGTCTCCGAATGCAGCAGCACGTGCCGCGCGAGATCGTCCGCGCGGCTGATCGGCGCGCGCTTGAGCAGTGCCGGGCTGCACACCGGAATCACGCTTTCGTCGAGGAAGTGGCCGCTCGTGCAGTTCGGCCAGTGGCCGGGGCCGCGGCGGATCGCGACGTCGAAGCCGTTCAGCGTGTCGAGCGGCGCGTTCGACGTCGACAGCTTCAGCTCGACGTTCGGCACGTCGCGCTGGAACCGCGACAGCCGCGGCAGCAGCCATTTCATCGCGAAGGTCGGCAGCGCGTTGATGCGCAGCACGCGCGCCGCGCCGGTGTTGCGCAATTGCTCGGTCGCGTGCGCGATGCTGTCGAACGCCGCGCGCACGGTGTCCAGGTAGCGGCGGCCTTCGTCGGTGAGCTTCACGCGCTTGCCGTAGCGGTGGAACACCGGCTTGCCGAGCCACGCCTCGAACCCGGCAATCTGCCGGCTGATGGCACCGTGAGTCACATGCAGCTCGTCACCGGCGGCGCTGAAGCTTTCATGTCGTGCCGCGGCTTCAAAGGCCCGAAGCGCGGAAAAGGGCGGGAGATCGCGTGCCATGCTTGTGATTCTAGATCACAAGGGCGCGCCGATAAAATCGTTTTGCCGGAATCCCGAACGGCGGTAACCTCGATTCATCGTTTGATGAGGAGCCCCATGCAATCCGCTTTGCCGCCTGCCTCCCCGCCGCCTGCCGCATCTTCGCGCGGCGTCGGCCTCGCCGAGCTGTTCACAGGTTTCCTGTCGCTCGGCCTGATGTCGTTCGGCGGCGCGTTGCCGTTCGCGCGGCGCACGATCGTCGACGAGCGCAAGTGGCTCTCCGCCGACGAATTCACCGATCTGCTCGGCCTGTGCCAGTTCCTCCCCGGCGGGAACGTGATCAATCTGTCGGTCGCCGTCGGCATGCGCTTTCGCGGCGTCGCCGGCGCGTTCGCCGGCATTCTCGGGCTGATCGCGGGCCCGACGCTCGTCGTCGTCGCGCTCGGCGTGCTGTACGCGAAGACCCAGAGCGATCCGCGCGTGCAGCACCTGTTCGCGGGGCTCGCCGCCGCGGCGGCCGGCCTGCTCGTCGCGATGGCCGTGAAGGTGGCGAAGCCGCTGCTCCGGGCGCCGCGCACGGCCGCTGCGATTGCGGTCGTCGCGTTCGTCGCGATCGCGGTGCTGCGCATGCCGCTGCTGACCACGATGCTCGTGTTGACGCCCGTCAGCATCTGGCTCGCGTCGCGCCGCCGCGACGCGGGCACGCCGCGGCCGGCGCCGGCCGCCGCGCCCGGCACGTCCGACTCGCCCGACTCGCCCGACTCGCAACGGAAGGGCCGGCCATGAGCGACACGCTGATCGCCATCGCGACGATCTTCAGCCAGTTGTCGCTGCTCGCGTTCGGCGGCGGCAACACGATCCTGCCGGAAATGCAGCGGCAGGTCGTCGACGTGCATCACTGGATGAGCGCGCACGAGTTCACCGCGCTGTTCGCGCTGGCCCAGGCGGCGCCGGGGCCGAACATGATGATCGTGTCGCTGGTCGGCTGGCACGTGGCCGGCTGGGCCGGGCTGCTCGTCGCGTCGCTCGCGAAGTTCGGGCCGTCGTCGATCGTCACCGTGCTCGTGCTGCATGCGTGGGAGCGCTTTCGCGACCGGCCGTGGCGCCGCTACGTGCAGCAGGGGATGATGCCGGTGACGGCCGGGCTCGTCGCGGCGAGCGCGGTGCTGATTTCCGAGGCGTCGAACCGCACCGCGATCCAGTGGGGCATCACGGCCGCGTGCGCGGTGCTGGCATGGCGCACGCGCATCCATCCGCTGTGGCTGCTCGCGGGCGGCGCGCTGATCGGGCTCACGGGCATCGGGCAGTGAGCGGCTTATCGTGTCGCAGCCCGCAGCCCGCAGCCCGCAGCCCGCAGCCCGCAGCCCGCAGCCCGCAGCCCGCAGCCCGCAGCCCGCAGCCTGCAACCTGCAACCTGCAACCTGCAACCTGCAACCTGCAACCTGCAACCTGCAACCCGCTGTGGCCGCAGGCTACCGCGATGCGGGCAGGTCACGATTCACGAGGCCGAGCAGTCGGCCGCGTTCGCTGCCGACGTCGTCCGTCGGGGCCGGCCAGTCGATCACGAACCCCGCGTCGAGCGCGTCGCGCATGATCGTGCCGTAATCGGCCTTCGCAAGCCTGCCGCCGCGCAACGCGTCGGCCACCTCGTGCTTCAGCTTCGGCGTGAACGACGGATACGCGGCCACCAGCGCCGCATACTGGCGCGCATCGATCTCGCCCGATTCGCGGTTGAACGTCCAGACGGCCACCAGCACGATCGCGGCGAACGGGATGACCGTGTAGCGCAGGAAGAACTTCGCGGGTGTCATTCGAAGGCCCGTTGAAGAAAGGCGGCGCGGCGCGCGTGGCGCAGCCGGCGCCGGTCGGCCCGGTATACTCGGCCGGTCTTGCGGCGGCGGAAATCGCGCGGTCGGCACGCTTCGGCCGGCTGCGATGCGCGGCGCTCGCCCGTCCCCCGACGGCAAACATTATATTGACGCGCGGCATGCGGCGAAGCCGGGCCGCGCAGTGCCGGCGGCGCACCTGCCGGCACGGCCGACATTCGCACCGCCCGCCGCGCGCGGCCGGGCGGCGCCCACCACGGAGGATCGATGGATCTCGACGGCGCCAGCCGCAATCTCACTGTCGCCGCATTGCTGACGCTGTCCGGCGGCTATCTCGACGCGTATACGTACGTCGGCCACGGCCACGTGTTCGCGAACACGATGACCGGCAACGTCGCGCTGCTCGGCATCAACCTGTCGGCCGGCGAATGGGCCGCCGCGCTGCATCACGTGCCGCCGCTCGTCGGCTTCGTGATCGCGGTGTTCGTCGCGCACCTGCTCGGCCTCGCCGCGCAGCGCGGCTGGATGCGGCATACGGCGTTCGCGAGCCTGATCGTCGAAATCGCGTTTCTCGGGGTCGCCGCGAGCGGCCTCGTCGGCGTGTCGAGCGCGTGGCTGATTCCGGGCATCTCGTTCGTCGCGACGCTGCAGACGCTGTCGTTCACCCATCTCGAGGAACTGTCGTACACGTCGGTGATGACGACCGGCAACCT
The DNA here is from genome assembly GCF_001523445.1 of Burkholderia sp. ABCPW 11. NCBI lineage: Bacteria > Pseudomonadati > Pseudomonadota > Betaproteobacteria > Burkholderiales > Burkholderiaceae > Burkholderia > Burkholderia sp. ABCPW 11. Next base: position 105,902 of record NZ_LOVM01000030.1, read on the forward strand.
GCGGCGTGCCGCGCAGAAGCTGTTCGTCGGGCTGATTCCGCGTTACGACGCGGGGGCGCTGCACGATTCGGCGCTGCTCGCGACGATCAGCTTCTGTTTCCTGGCCGGCGCCGTGGTCGGCGGGCTCGTGACGCGGCTCGCGCCGGACATCGCGCTGTGGGGCGCCGTGCTGCTGCTCGTCGGTGCATTCGCGGAGATCGTGCGACGTGCATGGCGTCGCGCGGGGAACGGCGGTGCAGGCGACGCGGGCGGCAACGGCGGCGCGGGCAACGGCAGCGACGGGGCGACGCAAACGGTCTGACGGCAGGGCAGGGCAGGCGTGGCAAGCGGCTGGCCGCAGGCCGCCGCACCGAGCGCACCGAGCGCACCGAGCGCACCGAGCGCACCGAGCGCACCGAGCGCACCGAGCGCACCGAGCGCACCGACGACACCGACGACACCGACGACACCGACGACACCGACGACACCGACGACACCGACCATTTCGCCACGATCCGCGTGAGCGCGCCGCACCATCGAACCTTACAGCGCCGCGCGTGCCCGCCGACGCCGTCGCGCCCCGTCCCGCCGCTGGGCGAACGAGACCTGGCGCGGGAAACGTTGTTCCCGGACGACAATCGCGCGATTGCCGCGTATTTCAATTTCTTTCAGCGTTCGGACTCGTCTTATGATTCAGCCCACATCGCGCCCGCCATGAACGTTCGCGATCGCCACCCGGCTGCGCACGCGGCCGGTCATGAATGGAGACACCTAAAAAAGGAAAGCTCATGAAGCAGACCACCCGACTCGCAGTCATCGCAGGGGGCGCGGCGCTGGCGTTCGCCAGCCAGTACGCATCGGCACAAAGCTCGGTCACGCTCTGGGGCGTCGCCGACGCCAGCATCCGTTACCTGACCAACGCCAACGCTAAGAACGACGGCCTGCTGTCGATGACCAACGGCGCGATCACGAACAGCCGCTTCGGCATCTACGGCACGGAAGACCTCGGCGGCGGCCTGAAGGCCGTGTTCAACCTCGAGAGCGGCGTGAACCTGCAGAACGGCGCATTCGCCGACAGCGGCCGCCTGTTCAACCGCGCGGCGTACGTCGGCCTGCAGAGCCCGTACGGCACGGTGACCCTCGGCCGCCAGAAGACGCCGCTGTTCGACCTGCTGTCGGATACCTACGATCCGCTCACCGTCGGCAACTACCTCGAAAACGCGTGGCTGCCGGTCGCACTCGGCGCCGGCCTGTATGCGGACAACCAGATCAAGTACACGGGCAAGTTCGAGGGCCTGACGGCGAAGGCGATGTACTCGACCGGCACCAACTACGAATCGACCGGCGCGGGCGGCTTCTCGGGCCAGATCCCGGGCTCGCTCGGCAAGGGCAATGCGTGGGGCGTGTCGCTGTCGTACGCGATGGGCCCGCTCAGCATCGCGGCCGGCGCGCAGCAGAACAGCGACAACTCGGCGCGCAAGCAGACGATCTACCACGCGAACGTCGTGTACGCGTTCAGCAAGGCGAAGATCTACGCGGGCTACCTGCGCTCGAAGGACGATACGGGCTTCGTCGACAGCCTGCTCGCGCAGCAGACGATTCCGGTCGCGAAGGGCACGGGCCGCATCGACGACGGCCCGTTCGCGGGCGTGAGCTGGCAGGTCAGCGCGCCGCTGACGCTGACGGGCGCGTTCTACTACGACCACATGCGCAACGCGATGACCACGAACGGCACGCTCGCGAGCGGCAACCGCTATGCGATCGTCGGCATCGCCGAGTACGCGCTGAGCAAGCGCACCGAGATCTACGGCACCGTCGACTTCAACAAGACGAACGGCGCGGCGAACGTGGAGCTGCCCGGCCGCAGCAACCAGACGGGCATCGCGATCGGCCTGCGCAATATCTTCTGACGAACGCCGGAACGCATGCGCCGGCTTCGTCCGGCGCGCATCGAAGAGGCTCCGCGAGGAGCCTCTTTTTTTTCGTCGCGCGACCTTCATACGCGCACCCGACTATTCGGCAGGCGCTCCATTGCGGAAGTCCCGCACCGTAAGCGATCCGTCGGCAATCCAGAACATACTTTTACAGTGCGCGCGCAGGCTTTCCGCTACGCTGCGTGCATCGCTCGTGGCATGCCGTCTGGCGTGCGCGTGCGTCGTTCCGATGGCGCTCGGCGCGCGCTGCCGGCCTGGTGCGTAACTTGTGTATCCGGCGATGACAAACGCGGTCCGCCGGTTTCTTTCGTGGGACGATGCGCTCACGATTTTCTTGAAAGGGGATGACGATGGGTATCCTGAACACCGTGGGTGAAATCGCCGGCGCCATCGCCGCCGTCGAAGGCGCGGAAAAGCTGGATCCGGACGCGGGCCTGCTGACCAAGGCGGCCGCGGCCGTCGCGGGTTTCAAGGGCGCCGAGGCGATCGAAGGCATGCTCGAGAAGAAGGAAGAGAAGCCCGAACAGGCAGCGGACGATACGCAGGCGACGGACGGCAGCGACACGTCGCAGGCATGAGCATGGCGGCCGGTCCGGCCGCGGGTGCGCCCTTCGCGCGCTCGGGTCGACCGGTGCCGCGCAATCGGCAGGTCGGGCATGCGGTCGATCGGTGACGCATGGCACAACCGCCGGCCGGTTTGACCGGCGAGAGGCGTCGTCTCTCGCCGTTTTTTATTGGGCGCGCGACGCGCGCCATGCGCCGCACGAATTCCCGAATCTTGCTATCGTGCCTCCATTCGAACTGCGATGAGGGGATGCGATGGATTTCGACTACGACCTGTTCGTCATCGGCGCCGGCTCGGGCGGCGTGAGGCTCGCGCGCATGTCCGCGTCGTACGGCGCACGCGTCGGCATCGCGGAAGAAGAGCAGATCGGCGGCACCTGCGTGCTGCGCGGCTGCATCCCGAAGAAACTGCTGGTCTACGCATCGCACTACCCGCACGAAGTCGACGACGCGAAGGGCTTCGGCTGGACCTTCGGCGCCGGCACGCTCGACTGGCCGGCGCTGATCGCCGCGAAGGATCGCGAGATCAACCGGCTGAGCGACATCTACATCAACCTGCTGCTGCAATCGGGCGTCGAGATGCACGCCGGCCGCGCGACGCTCGTCGATGCGCACACGGTCGCGATCGGCGCACGCACGTTCCGCGCGCGCCACATCGCGATCGCGACCGGCTCGCGGCCGTCGCTGCCGCCGCGGCCCGGCATCGAGCATGCGATCACGTCGCGCGAGGCGTTGTCGCTCGCGGCGCTGCCCAGGCGCATCGCGGTGGTCGGCGGCGGCTATATCGCGGTCGAGTTCGCGGGCATCTTCAACGGCTTCGGCAGCCACGTCGACGTGTTCTATCGCGGCGACCAAATCCTGCGCGGTTTCGACGACGACGTGCGCCGGTTCCTGACCGACGAGATGACGAAGCAGGGCGTCGCGATTCATGCGCGCGCGGTGATCGGATCGATCGAGCGCGCGAGCGGCGGCGCGCTTTTCGTGCACGTCGGCGACGTGCGGCACGGGCCGTACGATCAGGTGCTCTATGCGACGGGCCGCGTGCCGAACGTCGACGGGCTCGGGCTCGAGCAGGCGGGCATCCTGCTCGATGCGCGCGGCGCGATTGCCGTCGATGCGTATTCGGCGACGTCGGTGCCGTCGATCCACGCGATTGGCGACGTCACGTCGCGGCCGCAGCTCACGCCGGTCGCGACGCGCGACGCCGGGCTGCTCGCGCGCACGCTGTTCGGCGGATCGCGCGTCGCGGTCGATCACGCGTACGTGCCGTCGGCCGTGTTCAGCCAGCCGGAGGTCGCGACGGTCGGCCTGAGCGAAGCCGATGCGCGGCACGCGCATGGCGACGTCGATATCTACCGCACGTCGTTCAAGGCGCTGCGCCACACGCTGTCGGGCCGCGACGAACGCACGCTGATGAAGCTCGTCGTCGCGCGCGACAGTCAGCGCGTGGTCGGTGCGCACATGGTCGGCCGCGATGCGGGCGAGATCATCCAGGGCATCGCGATCGCGATCCGCGCGGGCGCGACGAAGGCGCAGTTCGACGACACGATCGGCATTCATCCGACCGCGGCCGAGGAATTCGTGACGATGCGACAGAAAGTGGCCGATTAGCGGAAACCGTATGCGCGTGTGCGGCTGGAATGCCGGACGGCTTATTGTCGGGATATCGGCCGTTCGGATCGACGGCGCGAATGACGTGTGTCGATATCGCCGGATCGATCGTCAATCCGGCGATATCGACACGGAAGACCGGCGCAGATCGGTCGCGTGCCGCGCGAGCCCACGCGTGCAACGCTTCGCGCACGAATAAGCGGCGTATTTAATATAAGTGCGAAAATCGTCAATTATTATCAAGATACTCCGTCTTGATAAACAGGCTTGATATGATCGCGAAAAATCATATACGGGGCCGACCATGCGCGATCAACAGTGCAGTAACCAGAATAACGAAATCATTCGTGTGCGCGATCCAGACGCGCATCGCATTCCCCTCCGTCTTTTGCCGTAACGCACCCGTTGCGCGCCCCCTTCCCTGACTTGCCGCGATCGCCGAACCGGCGATGAGCGCGTGCATGAGCCTCGCGCAGCGGCATCTTTTCCAGCAAGGAGACCAGCAGTGAACATTCAGACACGACGCACCGTCCTCGTGGCGGCAGCGGTCGTCGCGGCGCTGTCCGGCTGCGCGACCGAATCGTCGCGCACGCTCGACGTGCCGGCCGTCAGCAGCGCGCAGAAGCCGTACGCGGGCAAGCCCGTCGCGATCGCCGTCGGCAAGTTCGACAACCGTTCGAGCTACATGCGCGGCATCTTCTCCGACGGCATCGACCGTCTCGGCGGACAGGCGAAGACGATCCTCGTCACGCGCCTGCAGCAGAGCCGCCGCTTCAACGTGCTCGATCGCGAGAACCTCGACGAGATCAAGCAGGAAGCCGGCTTCATGAAGAAGGCGCAGGCCGTGAAGGGCGCGAACTACGTGGTGACGGGCGACGTGACCGAGTTCGGCCGCAAGGACGTCGGCGATCATCAATTGTTCGGCATTCTCGGCCGCGGCAAGACACAGGTCGCGTACGCGAAGGTCAACCTGAACATCGTCGACACGACCACGTCGGAAGTCGTCGCATCGAGCCAGGGCGCGGGCGAGTTCAGCCTGTCGAACCGCGAGGTGATCGGCTTCGGCGGCACGGCCGGCTACGACTCGACGCTCAACGGCAAGGTGCTGGACCTCGCGATCCAGGAGGCCGTGAACCATCTCGTCGACCAGGTCGACGCCGGCGCGCTGAAGTCGGTGCAGTAAATACCGCGCGCGATACGACACGTACGAATCATTTCACCCACCAGAAGAGACAAGACCATGAAACGGGGAATCTGGCTGCCGGCGACGGCGGCTGCATTGCTGCTCGCGGGCTGCGCGGCGCCGACCACGCCGCCGCTGTATCAGTGGACCGGCTATCAGCCGCAGGTGTACGAATACTTCAAGGGGCAGCAAGCGCCGCAGCAGCAGATCGATGCGCTCGAAAAAGCGCTGCAGGAGATCCGCGCGAAGGGCCATACGCCGCCGCCGGGTTTCCATGCGCATCTCGGGATGCTGTATGCGAGCGTCGGCAACGAGCAGCAGGCCGAGCAGGAGCTGCAGGCCGAGAAGCAACTGTTCCCGGAATCCACGGCGTTTATGGATTTCCTGATGAAGAAGAAGGCCGGTGCATCGAAAACCGCGAATCCGGCGGCCGCCGGACAGACCGTTGCCGGTCAGAAGAATGCCGATTCGAATTCCGCCAAACAGTGACACGCCTGCCATGTTCAAGACACTTTCATTCAAGCTGCTGTCCGTGCTGTCGATCGCCGCGCTGCTGAGCGCGTGTGCGCAGCCGGTACAACGTCCCGACTACACGGCGTTCAAGAAGAGCCAGCCGCGTTCGATTCTCGTGCTGCCGCCGGTCAACGAAACCACCGACGTCGGCGCAACCTACGGCGTGCTGTCGCAGATGACGCTGCCGCTCGCCGAGTCCGGCTACTACGTGGTGCCCGTTGCGGTGATGGACGAGACGTTCAAGCAGAACGGCCTGACGAACGCGACCGATATCCAGGCTACGTCGCCGGCGAAACTGCGCGAGATCTTCGGCGCGGACGCCGCGCTGTATTCGAAGGTCACGCAGTACGGCTCCGTCTATCAACTGATCGACAGCACGACGATCGTTTCCGCGTCGGCAAAGCTCGTCGACCTGAAGAGCGGCGACGTGCTGTGGCAGGGCGAGGGCCGGGCGACCGGCAAGGAAGTCGGCAACAACATGAGCGTCAATACGTTCGGGATCGTCGGGGCGCTCGTGCAGGCGGCCGTCAAGCAGGTCGCGCATTCGCTGACCGACGAAGCGCATGACGTCGCCGGGCTGACGAGCACGCGGCTGCTGTCGGCCGGGCCGCCGAACGGGCTGCTGTACGGGCCGCGCTCGCCGAAGTACGGTACCGACTGACGCGCGGCGGCGTCACGCCACGCCTGTCGTCCGGACGGCCGCTCGAAACGAGCGGCCGTTTTGCTTCTGCGCGGCAATGCCGCGCGCCGCTCAATGCACGCCGAACGCGTCCAGCAGCCGGTACCAGCTCATCGCGAGCACCAGCGCCGGCGTGCGCAGCGCCTCGCCGCCGGGGAAGTCGCGATGCCGGATCTTGTCGAACAGGTCGAAGCGGCTCGCCTGGCCGTCGATCGCCTCGGCGATGAGCTTGCCCGCGAGTGCGGTCGTGTTCACGCCGTGCCCCGAAAACCCCTGCGCGAAGTACGTCGTCGGCGCGATGCGGCCGAAATGCGGCGCGCGGTTCATCGTGATGTCGACGAAGCCGCCCCACGCATAGTCGACCTTCACGTCCGCGAGTTGCGGGAACGTCTTCAGCATGTCGGCGCGCATCGCCGCCGCGAGGTCGCGCGGCTCGCGCGTCGAATAGCTGACCTTGCCGCCCCAGACGAGCCGCGTGTCGGGCGCCGGCCGGAAATAGTCGAGCACGAAGCGGCTGTCGCAGATCGCCGCGCGCGCGGGCATTAGCGCGGCGGCACGCGCTTCGCCGAGCGGCTCGGTCGCGATCACGTAGGTGCCGACCGGCATGATCTTCCTCGCCAGCGCAGGCGCGAGCGTGCCGACGTAGGTGTTGCAGGCGAGCACCACGAAGCGCGCCCGCACGTTGCCGCCGCTCGTCTCGACGACGTGGCCGCCGGACACGTCGCGCACGCGCGTCACGCAACTGTCCTCGTGGATGCGCACGCCGGCAGCGGTGGCCGCCCGCGCGAGGCCGAGCGTGTAGTTGAGCGGATGGAGGTGGCCGCTGTCGGGGTCGTACAGGCCGCCGCAATAGCGGGCCGACTGCACGTAGTCGCCGAGTTCGTCGGCTTCGACGAAGTGGAAGCGGTCGTAGCCGAAGCGCTTCGCGGCTTCGTCGCGCCACCGTTTCAGCGCATCGGCGTCGCGTTCGGTGTTGGCCGCGGTCAGGTAGCCGGGCACCAGGGCGCAGTCGATGTCGTGTTGCGCGATGCGCGACTTCACGAGCGACAGCGTTTCGAGTCCCATGTCCCAGATCCGCTTCACGTCGGCTTCCGGCATGAACTGCGCAAACGTGTCGATGTCGCACGCGAAGCCGCCGATCAACTGGCCGCCGTTGCGGCCGCTCGCCGCCCAGCCGACGCGCGACGCTTCGAGCACGACCACCGAATGGCCGCGCTCGGCGAGATTGAGCGCGGCGGACAGGCCCGTGAGGCCCGCACCGATCACACACACGTCGGCGTCGGTCGTGCCGGCGAGCGGTGCGTGGCGGGTCGTGTCGTTGGCGGTCGCCGCGTAGTACGACGCGACGTGCGGCTGGTTGGCGAATGTCTGCATGGGGAACACGTATCAAGAGGGTTCAGAACAGCTCGCGCACGCGGTGGTACAGCATCCCGAGTTCGAGTGCGGGTTGCCGCCATGCGTCGCTGCCGGGAAAGCGCCGGTGGCGCAAGCGGGCGAACAGGTCGAACGCGCGCGTGTCGCCCGCGATCGCGCCGGCGACCGCGCGCCCGGCGATTCCCGTGAGCGCGACGCCGTGTCCGCTGAAACCCTGGACGTAGAAGAAGTTCGGATCGATCGCGCCGAAGTCCGGCGCGCGGTTGCGTGTGACGTCGACGAAGCCGCCCCACGCGTGCTCGACGCGCACGTCGCCGAGCTGCGGGAACACGCCGACCATGCGCTGCCGGATCGCTTCGGCGAGCGCGGCGGGCGACGCGCCGGCCGAATTCGCGCGGCCGCCGAACAGCATCCGGTGGTCGGCCGACAGCCGGAAGTAGTCGAGAAAGAAGTTGTTGTCGCACACGGCCTCGCGCCGCGCGATCAGCGCGTCGGCGCGCGCGCGTCCGAGCGGCTCGGTCGCGATGATGTACGACGCGATCGGTGCGATGCGTGCGGCGGTCGCGGCGGGCAGCACGCCGCCGGGCCCGGCGTTGCAGCACGACACGACGAAACGGCAGCGCACTTCGCCCGACGGCGTGCGCACGACGGGCCGCGCGCCGCGCACGACGTCGAGTGCCGGCGTGTGCGCGTACAGCGCGACGCCTTCGCGGCGCGCGGCATCCGCGAGGCCGAGGCAGTACTTGAGCGGATGCAGATGGCCCGACAGCGGATCGTGCACGCCGGCCAGGTACCGCGTCGATGCAATGCGCGCCTGGATCTCGCCGGTATCGAGCCACGCGAGCGACGGATGGCCCCAGCGCGACGTCGCGGCGTTCATCCATGCGCGCAGGTCGTCGATGCGGCGCGGCTTCGTCGCCACCGTCAGGTAGCCGCGCGTGAAGTCGCAATCGATCCCGTAGCGCGCGATGCGATCGGCGATCAGCGCGACGCCGTCGAGCGACAGCGACCACGCGGCGCGCGCGCCGTCGGCGCCGAGCTGTTTCTCGATCACCTCGTCTTTCGCGAAGCCGGTGATCGCCTGGCCGCCGTTGCGGCCCGATGCGCCCCAGCCGGGCCGGTGTGCATCGAGCACGGCGACGGACAGCCCGTGCGCGCGACAGTCGAGCGCCGTCGACAGGCCCGCGAAGCCGGCGCCGATCACGCAGACCTCGACGTCGATCGCCGCGTCGAGCATCGGATCGTCGGCGACGGGCCGCGTGGCCGTGGCTTCGTAGTACGAGTCGCGCGCGAGCGCATCGGCGCGGCGGGTGAAAGACTGCGTCATGAAACCGACTCCCTCGACAAGGCTGCAACGGCGCGCAGCCATTCGCAATACGGCGCGGGACGCCGTGCGTGCGGCACGGCGCCCCGCGCGTCCTGCATCAGAACGAATAGATGAACTGCGTCGCGAGCAGATCGTTGGACTTGCCGTACGAGCCGTCGTTGCGCAGGAACACCTTGTTGTTCGCCCAGTCGTGCCGATATTCGACCTTCACGGTGATCTGCTGGGTCGGATAGAACAGCAGGTCGAGCGCGACGTCCTGGCGCACCGCGCCCTTGCACTCGAAGCCCAGGCCGCCGCCGGCCTTCGACATCGCGAGGCAGTCCGCATCGACGCCGAAGCCGTTGCTCGGGTCCATCCCGTTGCCGTTCAGCGCGATGCCGCCGCCGCCGCCGCCGTTCTTCGAGTTCGCGAGCAGGTCGTAGCGCAGCGTCACGCCCATGCGGCCGACCACCGGCGCGTTGAACTTGCGGTGCGCGAGCAGCGACAGCCCGTACCACTGCGCGAGCCCGCCGTTGAACGCCGCATGCTGCTGCCGGCCGTAGTCGACTTCGGCGTTGTACTGCACGTCGGCGAGCGTGTAGGTCGCATCGAGTTCGCCGAAGAAGAACGAGCCGTAGCCGCTCGGCGCCGCGCCGCCCGGGCCGTAGTGGACGACGCCGTTCTCGTCGATCGCGCTCGACAGCGTCTGGCGGCCGATGTTGAACGAGCCGCCGAGATCGAGCGCGCTCGACCACGTGTAGTCCGCACGCGCGGTGAAGGTCGGCACCTTGTTGCTGGTGGTGATCGGGTCGCCGAGCGCATTGGTGCCCGTCTGCGTGACCGAACCGTACGTGCGGTACTGCTCGTTACCGAGGAAGAACTTCCACGCCCAGTTGCCCTTCGTGTAGTTCGCGCCGACACCGACGTAGCTGCCCGGATCGGAGAAATCGTACAGCAGGTTGTGCGTGAGCGTGAGCATCTGGTTCGACTGCTGCACTTCGTAGCCGCCGAAGCTCGGGATCAGGCCGGCGACCAGCGTCGTTTCCGCGGTGATCGGCACGTTGACGACCGCCGTGTTCAGCAGGTTGTCGGTGATCGAGCCGCGCGAGTTCTGCAGCAGCGTGATGCCGTTGCCGCGGTTCGGCATCAACGTGATTTCGGCCGACGGCGCCATCGGGCCGACGCCGAACGTCTTCTTGATGTCGAGGTAGAGATCGCCGAACGTGCTGTTGAAATAGTTGTACGCGTTCTCGTGGTTCGCGAACAGGAACGACGACGTGCCGGCCGCGCGGTTGTAGATGTAGGTCGGATCGATGTAGCCGGTGACCGACAGGCCGGCGAGCGGGCCCGTGGTGGCCGCGTCGGTCAGCGAGTCGACCTTCAGTTGCTGGTTCGCGATCTGCTGCTTCATTTCGCTGACCTCGTCGTTGGTCAGCGTCGCGCGTGCCTTGCCGTAATCCGGCGAACCCGGGTCGGCGGCGACCGCGACGGCGCCGCCGCCGGCCATGCCGCCGCTCGCGCCGGACGTCGCGACCGCCGTGCCGCCCGGCTTCGTGGCGAGTTGCGCCTGCATGGCCTTCATCTGTTTCTGCAGTGCCGCGACCTGCGCCTGCAGCGCCTTGATTTCGGCGGAGGTGGAACCGGCCAGCGCGATGCCCGGCAACGCGCCGGCCACCAGCAGGCAGATCAGTTTCTTCTTCATTGCGGATTCTCCTAGTCGTGCGCCTGTCAAATCGGGATCGAATCGCGCGCCCCCCTGAGGCCGCGCGTCATGCTTGTCTGCAGTGCTTGTTGTCTTCGAAGCGGAGGCGGCCCGTCACGCCGCCGCAAACGCCGCCTTCAAGTCGGCCATCCGGCGCCGCTCGCGCGCGATCATCGTCCGGTTCACGACGATCACGCCGATCGTCACGGCGGTGATGAACAGCGTCGCCAGCGCATTCATCTCCGGGTTCAGCCCCAGCCGCACGCGCGAGAACACCACCAGCGGCAGCGTCGTCGACCCCGGCCCGGACAGGAACGCCGACAGCACCAGATCGTCGATCGACAGCGTGAACGACAGCAGCCACCCCGACAGCAGCGCCTGCGAGATCAGCGGCAGCGTCACCACGAAGAACACCTTCAGCGGCGTCGCGCCCAGGTCGAGCGCGGCCTCCTCGAGCGACTTGTTCATCTCCTTCACGCGCGACTGCACGATGATCGCCACGTACGACACGCACAGCATCACGTGGCCGATCCAGATCGTCGCCATCCCGCGCCCCTTCGGCCAGCCGAACATCTGTTCCAGCGCGACGAACAGCAAGAGCAGCGAGATTCCCTGGATCACCTCCGGAATCACCAGTGGCGCATTGATCATCCCCGTGTACAGCGTGAAGCCCTTGAAGCGCCCGAAGCGCGCGAGCACGAAGCCCGCCCACGTGCCGATCACGACCGACGCGGTGGCCGTCAACAGGCCGATCTTCAGCGATAGCCAGGCGGCGGTCAGCAGCTCGTCGTCGTCCAGCAGCGCCGCGTACCACTTCAGCGAGAAGCCCGACCACACCGTCACCAGCTTCGACTCGTTGAACGAGTACACGACGAGGCTGACGATCGGGATGTACAGAAACAGGAAGCCGAAGGCGAGAACGCCCGTCGACAGCGGTTTGCTCGGCTTGATCATTTCGCGTCCTCCAGTTCCTTGACCTGGTAGTACTGGAACAGCGCCATCGGCACCAGCAGCAACAGCACCATTGCGACCGTCACCGCGGACGCCATCGGCCAGTCCATGTTGTTGAAGAATTCATCCCACATCACGCGGCCGATCATCAGCGTGTCGGCGCCGCCGAGCAGCTCCGGGATCACGTACTCGCCCACCGCCGGGATGAACACCAGCAGGCTGCCGGCGATGATCCCGTTCTTCGACAGCGGCAGCGTGATGCGCGTGAACGCGACCCACGGTTTCGCGCCGAGGTCGTACGCGGCTTCGAGCAGCGTCAGGTCCATCTTCACGAGGTGCGCATAGAGCGGCATCACCATGAACGGCAGGTACGAATAGACCATCCCGATGTAGACGCCCGCATCGCTGTGATAGAGCCGCAGCGGCGTGTGGATGATGCCGAGCGCGATCAGCGTGTGGTTCAGGAGGCCGTCGTCCTTCAGGATGCCGATCCATGCGTACACGCGGATCAGGAACGACGTCCAGAACGGCAGCATCACGGCCATCATCAGCACGTTGCGGCGGTTCGGCTCCGAACGCGCGATGTAGTACGCCATCGGATAGCCGATCAGCAGGCACAGCACCGTCGACACGGCGGCCATCTTCAGCGAGCTGAGATAGGTCGCGATGTACAGGTCGTCCTGCAGCAGGAACGCGTAGTGCGACAGTTGCAGCGCGAAGTGCACGACGCCGTCCTTGATCTCGACGAGCGACGTGTACGGCGGGATGCCCATCACCTGGTCGGCGAAGCTGATCTTCAGCACCAGCACGAACGGCAGCGCGAAGAATACGGCGAGCCACAGGAACGGCACGCCGATCGCGACGCTGCGGCCCGACGGCAGGAAGCGCGACAGCGCGGCGAAGCGGTTGCCGCGCCGGGTGGCCGGCGTGGCGGCGGGCGCGCCGGTCGACACCGGCGCGGAAGGCGTGGAAGCGGAGGTTCTCATCGCGGCGTCCTCACTGCGTCAGCACGACGCCGCTGGCCGGCGACCACGACACGAACACGTCGTCGTTCCATGCCGGCGCGCCGTCGTTCATCAGGTGCGAGCTCGACAGGTTCGACACCACCGTCTTGCCGCTCGGCAGACGCACGTGGTACAGCGAATAGCTGCCCATGTACGCGATGTCGGTGACGACGCCGCGCGCCCAGTTGTGCTTCGAGCCCGGCTTCTCGCGCGACACGTGTACGCGCTCCGGGCGCACCGAGATGCCGACCGGCATCCCGAGCGGGCCGGTCACGCCGTGGCTCACGTACATGCGGGCTTCGAGGTCGTCGCTTTCGACGAAGATGTGATCGGGCTCGTCCTCGACGACGCGGCCCTCGAACAGGTTGGTCGAGCCGATGAATTCGGCCGAGAAGCGGCTGTTCGGGTATTCGTAGACTTCGCCGGGCGAGCCGATCTGCACGATCTTGCCTTCGCTCATCACCGCGAGGCGGCTCGCCATCGTCATCGCCTCTTCCTGGTCGTGCGTGACCATCACGCAGGTCACGTCGACCTTCTCGATGATGTTCACGAGTTCGAGCTGGGTCCTCTGGCGAATCTTCTTGTCGAGCGCGGACATCGGCTCGTCGAGCAGCAGCAGCTTCGGGCGCTTCACGAGCGAGCGGGCCAGCGCGACGCGCTGCTGCTGGCCGCCCGAGAGCTGATGCGGCTTGCGCTTCGCGTACTTGCTCATCTGCACGAGCGCGAGCGCGTCGGCCACGCGCTCCCTGATCTCGTGCTTCGGCGTGCCTTCCTGCTTCAGCCCGAATGCGACGTTCGATTCGACCGTCATGTGCGGGAACAGCGCGTACGACTGGAACATCATGTTGACGGGGCGGCGGTACGGCGGCAGCGACGCGAGATCCTCGCCGTCGACGAAGATCTTGCCGGAGGTGGCCGTTTCCAGCCCGGCAAGCATGCGCAGCAGCGTGGACTTGCCGCAGCCCGAGCTGCCGAGCAGCGCGAACAGCTCGTTCTTCGCGATCGTCAGGTTCACGTTGTCGACGGCCGTGCTGTCGCCGAATTTCTTCACGACGTTTTCGATGCGCACAAACGCGTCGTTTTGCGTACGGGGCGCCGTGGCCGGTTGGGTCTGTCGTGCGGCAGCGGAAGAGGGTATCGATTGCATGGGAGTCACCATTCGTTCTTCACGGATTGCAGGCGTGAGCGTCCCCGCGCGAGGCGCGCAACGCGACTCGCGGACGACGGCTCGTGCCGGATGGAACAGCGCGCGCGGCGCGCGGGCGGACGGAGGTCCGCGAATGTCAGGCGGGCAGGCGTACCGCGATGCCTGCGCCGCCGCGATGCACGGCGATCAGTGGCCCGTCTTCAACTGAGCCCACAGACGGTTCTCGAGGCGCAGGATGTCGGCCGGCATCGGCTTCATCAGCACCATCTTCTTCAGCACGTCTTCGGGCGGGTAGACGGTCGGGTCCTGCGCGACGGCCGGCGTGACGAATTGATGCGCGGCCTTGTTCGCGGTCGGGTAGAACACCGTGTTGGTGATCGCCGCGTTGACCTTCGGATCGGACACGTAGTTGATCCACTTCATCGCGGCTTCCGGGTGCGGCGCATCCTTCGGGATCACCATCACGTCGAACCACAGCAGGCCGCCTTCCTTCGGGTTCGCGAACTTGATGTCGTACGAGCGCTTCGCTTCGGCCGAACGACGGTGTGCGATGCCGACGTCGCCGGACCAGCCGAGCACGACGCACACGTCGTTGTTCGCGAGGTCGTTGATGTAGCCGGACGAGTTGAACTGCGTGATGTACGGGCGGACTTTCTTCAGGACTTCGAATGCAGCCTGGTAATCGCCCGGGTTCTTGCTGTTCGGATCCTTGCCCATGTATTGCAGCGTGGCGGCGAACACGTCGACGGCCTGGTCGAGGAACGACACGCCGCAGCTCTTCAGCTTCTCCATGTTGGCCGGATCGAACACCAGCGCCCAGCTGTCGACGGGCGCCTTGTCGCCGAGCACCTTCTTCACCGCCTGGGCGTTGTAGCCGATGCCGTCCGTGCCGTACGCCCAGGGTACGCCGTACTGGTTGCCAGGATCGGCGTCGGCGATCATCTTCATCAGCAGCGGGTCGAGGTTCGCGAGGTTCGGAATCTTCGACTTGTCGAGCTTCTGGTACACGCCGGCCTGGATCTGCTTGGCCATGTAGTTCGACGTCGGCACGACGATGTCGTAGCCGGAGCTGCCGGCCAGCAGCTTCGCCTGAAGCGTGTCGTCGCTGTCGTAGTTGTCGTACTTGACGTGAATGCCCGTCTGCTTCTGGAAGTTCGGGATCGTGTCCGGCGCGATGTAGTCGGACCAGTTGTAGACGTTCAGCTCGTCGGCATGCGCCGACGGGCTGGCGACCGACGTGAGCGCGGCCGCGGCGGCGAGGGCGGCGACGGAGCAGGCTTGGCGAAGAATACAGGCACGCATGGTGGAGTTCCCCTGGTTGTGGCGGCGTGCGGCGCCCGCCGCACGCCCGTAGGCAAGGCCGTTACGAAATACCCAGTTGCTGGGCGGTTGCATCGACGGCCTTCTTCGCCTTCGACACGAGTTCATCGATTTCCTGACGCGAGATCACGAGCGGCGGCGACAGCAGCATTCGGTCGCCGGTCGCGCGCATGATCAGGTTGCCGTTGAAGCAGAAGTCGCGGCAGATCGTGCCGACGTCGCCGCCGTTCGCGAAGCGGCGGCGTTCGGCCGGCGCTTCGGCCAGTTGCAGGCTCGCGACCATCCCGTGGCCGTGCACTTCGCCGACGATCGGATGACGCGCGAAGGTTTCGCGCATCAGCGCCTGGAAATACGGGCCGGTGTCGGTCTTCACGCGCTCGACGATGCCTTCGTCGCGCAGCAGCTTCAGGTTCGCGACCGCGACGGCCGCTGCCACCGGATGGCCCGAGTACGTGAGGCCGTGATTGAATTCGCCGTTGTCGATGATCGGGCGCGCGATGCGCTCGTG